>JAUYTF010000453.1 GCA_030695285.1 Eubacteriales bacterium
GGTCTATCGGGCGCGTGCCGCGTCACAGCTTTTTTTCACCGTGTATACGCGCGTTGACGCACGTCGATTTCTTTCTTGCATATGACACTTTAGTATAACATATCACATTGTATGAAATCGACCGTTGTTGGGAAAGTTTGGGAAAGTTTGGCACTGGTTGCGCCGCTTTTTTGCGTACAGGCGCGCGGGCTGCCGTTGCACCAAACGGTGTTTCCAGCTCATACCTGCGCCCTTGACAAACCCGCTAAATGGGGTATACTATAGATACGAACATTAGTTCGCATTTTTATCGTTGCCGCATTTTCCCCACAGAGCGGCGGAAAGGGCACGCCGATGGGACGCAGAATCCTCCACGCGGATTTCAACAGCTTCTACGCCTCGGTAGCGTGCTTTCTCGACCCCGCGCTCAGGCCGCACCCCGTTGCGGTGGCGGGCAATCCCGAGGCACGGCACGGCATCATCCTCGCCAAAAACGAGCTGGCAAAAAAGTTCGGCGTCAAGACGGGCGAGGCTATCTGGCAGGCAAAGCAGAAATGCCCGCTGCTGGTGACGGTTAAGCCCGACTTTGAATCGTATCATAAATTTTCCGCGCTGGGGCGTGCGGTCTATGGCGAGTATTCCGACCGGGTGGAGGCCTTCGGCCTCGACGAAAACTGGGTGGACGTCACCGCCTCCACGGCGGACATGGCAGACGCAAAACGCCTCGCGGAGGTCATCCGGAGCCGCATCCGCGAGGAGCTGGGCATTACGGTCTCCATCGGGGTTGCGGACAACAAGGTGTTTGCAAAGCTGGGGTCGGACATCAAAAAACCGGACGCGGTCACGCTCGTCTCGCCGGAGAATTATCAATCTGTCGCCTGGTCGCTGCCCGCGCGGGAGCTGCTGTATGTCGGCAGAGCCACGGAAGCGAAACTGCTCAAATACGGCATCGTCACCATTGGCGATCTTGCCACCACGCCGGAGGCGTTTTTGCGCGCGCAGTTTGGCAAATGCGGCACCATGCTCTCCGCGTTTGCCAACGGTCTGGACGCATCGCCCGTGGCGCGCACCGTCGTCCAGCAGCCGGTGAAATCCGTCGGCAACGGACTGACTACCCCGCGGGATCTCGTCAACGACGAGGACGTGTATCTGACCATATCGATGCTGGCGGAGAGCGTCGCTATGCGCTTGCGGGAGCACGGCGTGCGCGCAAAGACCGCGCATCTGTGCGTGCGGGACGTCGGATTGTCTTCGTTCATTCGCCAGACGAAGCTGGATCACCCGACGAATATCACCATCGAGATCTCCCGCGCCTGCATGCAGCTCTTTCGCGAAAACTACACTTGGCAGGTGCCAATTCGCTCGCTGACGGTGTCCTGCTCCGACCTCATCGGCATGGACAACCCCGTGCAGCTCTCGCTCTTTGACGATGAGGCCCCGCGCAGAAAGGCGGAGGCGGCGGAGGTCGCCGTGGACGATATTCGCAGGAGATTTGGCTACCGCTCCATCGGACGGGCGTTGTTTTTGAATGATCGCGAGATTGGGCTCATGGCGCCAAAGGTCGACCACACCGTGCATCCGGTTGGATACCTGCAAAATGCGACGATGGACAGCGTTGTCGGCAAACGGTAAGCCATATCACGCATATTGACAGCACGCGCATTTGCGCATCGGGAGGGTTCTTTTATGAAGGTCTATGTCGCGGTGGAGTTGACGATCGATGAAGCGGGCGTGATGCACCCGCAGCGCATCCTCTGGGAGGACGGGCGAAAGTTTGAAATTTCGTCGATTTCGGATGTGCGGCGCGCGGCGAGCCTCAAGGCAGGCGGCAGCGGCATCCGCTATACCTGCCGCGTAGGCAAAAAGGACGCGTATCTCTACTATGAGGACCCGAAGTGGTTTGTCGATCCATGAATATGATATTGGCAAGGCTGGAACTGTTTTGGTTCCTCCAGAGAAAGAAGAGCCGAAAGAAGAGAAAAAGATAGCTAACACGATCGGAAGCAGAAGATTTCTTTTGCTTCTTTTCTTTTCAAAAAAGCAGGTTTATCGTATCCTTAACCCCTTGGGGATATGGTTTTTCAGCACCCCATCCACCGCCTTACCCCAGCCAACCGGGTGGCCGAGCACCGTCGCGGGACACCAGCCGGAGAGCGCGGGATTGCAGGCGACGGTTTCGCCCGCGAGAAAGCGGGAAAGCGCCTCCACTTCCAGCGGCACAGTCGCGCGAAACGCATTGGCGGGATACGCCATCGCGAGCGCGTGATCCGGCGTGAACCGCCCGTTTTTGAGTTCGCCCGCGAGCACGCCCGCGCGGACGATATGCAAGCTCTTGAGCTCGCGCGGCAAAAGCGCAGGCGAAAGCAGCACTCTGCCATCCGGCAGGAGCATCGCCGTTGGCAAATCGATCACGAACGTCTCCCGCCAAAACGCCTCAAACGCGGGGATGCGCTCGCCCGCGGGTGCGACTAGCGCGACAGGGGCCACGGCAGAGGGCGCGTACGGAGCAGCGAAGTTCGCCTCGCCTTCGCCTGCGCGGACAAGCACCGCCATAAACTGCCCTTCGCCCACGGAAGAATGGGGATACATGCGGCGCGACTCGATCAAAACAAAATCTTGGTGCGCGGACAAAAACCGCTCGATTGCGCCCTCGTTCTCCTCCCGTGAAAAGGTGCAGGTACTGTAGACGAGCCTCCCTTCGGGTTTGAGCAGCAAGGAAGCACTCTGCAAAATCTGCTCCTGCCGCGCGGCGCAGGCAAGCACATGTTCCCTTGACCATTCGCGTATCGCGGTCTCGTCCTTGCGGAACATCCCCTCGCCGGAGCAGGGCGCGTCCACCAGCACCACGTCAAAACACGCGCCGAGCGCAGAGGCCAGCGCGTCGGGACGCATGCAGGTGACCAGCGCGTTGCTCACACCCAGCCGCTCGATGTTCCCCGCGAGGATTTCCGCGCGACTGCGCACCGGCTCGTTGGCAACGAGCAGGCCGGTGTTTTGCATCATGGCGGCGAGCTGGGTGGTCTTTCCCCCGGGAGCTGCGCAAAGGTCGAGCACCGTCATCCCCGCCCCCGCTTGCGTCAGCGCGGCGGGCGCCTGCGCGGCGGGTTCCTGCACATAGCAAAGCCCCGCGGCGTGCAGCGGTTGGCGGCCGATGGCGACATCGTCCTTAAAAAAGAAGCTCTCCGGCAGAATGCCCGTGGGCGTGAGCGAAACGTCCGTCTGCGCGACAAAATCCGCTGCCGTGGTTTTTAGCAGATTGACGCGAAGCGCGCGCGCGGGCTTTTCTTCCATCGCGGCAAGATACGCGGCAAACTCCGTTTCGCCCAGCTGCGCCCGCATGCGGGTTAGATATGCCTCCGGCAGGTTTTGCATTCGACTGGCTCCTTTGTTCTATTGATACTCTTTTTTATTATAACATCCAACAATCGTATTTCGGCAAAACAAAGGCTCCCGCGTGGGAGCCATTGTTTTTCGTTATTCCGCGTGCTGCGCGGGGATCGCGTTGAGATCGTACGGGGTCTCCTGATAGACAAAATAGTTCAGCCAGTTGGAGAACAAGAGCGAACCATGCGCGCGCCATGTGATCATCGGCTGCAGGGTGTCGTCGTCGTTGGGATAATAGTTTTTCGGGATCTCGATGGGCTTGCCCGCGGCTTTGTCCCGGCGGTATTCCAGCTCCAGCGTCTTTGCGTCATATTCGCTGTGGCCTGTGACAAACACGCGCCGCCCGTCCCGCGAGGCCGCGAGAAACAACCCCGCCTGCTGGGACGTGGCTAAAATGTCGAGATCGCGAATCTTCGCCGCGTCGGAAACGAGAATCGTCGTGTGCCGCGAATGCGGTGCCATGAACTGCTCGTCAAACCCGCGCAGGAGCCGATGGGAGCGATCCAGCACCACATGCGGGAATATGCCGAACATCTTCTTTGGCAGCGGCTGCTTCTCCACACCGTAAAAATGATACAGCCCCGCCTGCGCCGCCCAGCAGATATAGAGCGTGGAAAACACGTTGTGATCCGCCCAGTCCATGAGCCGCACGAGCTCGTCCCAATAGTGCACGTCCGTAAAGTCGAGGTTTTCCACCGGCGCGCCCGTGATCACGAGCCCGTCGAATTGCTCCTCTCTTACCTCATCGAAGGTGCGGTAAAACGAATCCAGATAATCCTGCGAAGTATTCTGGCTCTGATAGCTGCCGGTGCGAAGAAGCGTCACCTCCACCTGCAGCGGCGTGTTGGCAAGCAGGCGGAGAATCTGCGTCTCGGTCGTCTGCTTGGTGGGCATGAGGTTGAGAATCGCGATGCGCAGCGGGCGGATATCCTGCTGGGCTGCGCGCTGCTGCGGCATGACGAATATATTCTCCTGCGCGAGCAAATCGCCCGCGGGAAGTCCGTCCGGAATTTTGATCGGCATATGGTAAACCCTCTTTCGTATCGTTCTTTTCTGGTGATTTGTGTCTGCGGCGATTCTCCGGCTGCCCCGGCGCGCTTGCGCGCAACAGGCATAAAAAACACCGCTCGGCTTTCCCTCCTGCACATTTGGTGCAAGCCTCGGTTCAGCCTTCGGCGCCCGTAGAAGTATCGTTGATCTTTCGCACGCTGCAAACGCAGATTTTCTCCCGGCAGGCGGGCGCAACTGCCCTGCCCGGCCGCGGGAACAGCATATCCCCCCCCTCTTTAGAGGGCAGCCGCCGCCGCATCCGCTTGCTTCGCGTGCTGTCGCATTCGCATGGCGGGCAGTCTTTCGGCGCGGGCAAGCGCGGCACGCGCAGCAGAAAGGCCCGCACAGCGTGTGCGCAGGTTGCTTTTGTTGCGGTTGTGCGGTTGTACGTTTGCCGTCTGCATCGTGTGTTTGTGCTCCAACTTTGTGGGTTTTTCGCTGTTTTGCTATGTTTTAACCATCCTATCAGAACAATTGCGCTTTTTCAAGCTTTATCGGCGCATTTGCGCGCTGGCGCTCGGCGTTTTTGCCGCGCAGCGCGTGGATTTTTTCGCGCATTCCATTTATAATGAAGCAAACCCTGCTCCTTGCGCCCGATCGAAAAAGCCGGATCTGAACGCCTCGCAAAAAAGCGGTTCCCTGCCGCCGCTTCCGAAGTTTTCTACAGCGTGTCTTTCAGGAGTTTACAATTGCGTTGCATTCTCCCCCGGCGCGAGCGTTGACAGAATGCAGCACGAGGCGTATGATATATGCGTATTAGTACGAGTAATACACTTGCTCCGCCGTGAAACAATCGTTTCGGTTCAACGGGCGGCAGCAGGAAGGCTCAAATGTGGTCAGGGAGGAACGATGCAGGAAAACGCGCTGATTGACATGCGAAATGTCAAAAAGGTTTATCACGTGGGCACGGTGGATGTGCACGCTTTGCGCGGGGTGGATCTGCAGATTACGTCCGGCGACATCTGCTCCATCATCGGGCGAAGCGGTTCGGGCAAGTCTACCATGCTCAATGTGCTCGCGGGACTCGAGCATGTCAGCAGCGGGGAGATCGTCATCGCCGGCAAGCACCTCGAGCGCATGACGCAGGGCGAGCTGATTCTGTTTCGCCAAAAAAGGGTGGGCTTTATCTTCCAGTCCTTCAACCTTATGCCGTATTACTCCGCGCTGGAAAACGTTGCGCTCCCGCTGTCATTTGCCGGCGTTCCGCTGATCACGCGGCTCAAGCGCGCCAAGCAGATGCTGGATATCGTCGGTCTCTCGACGCACATGCGGCATAAGCCCGGCGAGCTCTCCGGCGGACAGCAGCAACGTGTGGGCATTGCGCGCGCGCTTGTGACCAATCCGGAGATCGTCTTTGCGGACGAGCCGACGG
>JAUYTF010000462.1 GCA_030695285.1 Eubacteriales bacterium
ACCTCATCGGCGTTTATGCCGCAGCGATGACCTCTGAAACCTCTGTGAAAAACATGAACGCAGAAAAGGTCGTCGGCTTTGTCGGCGGCGGCGATTTCCCCGTCATCAACGACTTCCTCATTGGCTTCCTCGAGGGCGCGAAAGCGACCGATCCGGAAGTCAAGGTTGACACCCGCTATGTCAACAGCTTCGTTGATACCGCAACCGCCAAAGAAATGGCGCTTTCCATGATCAACGACAACAAAGCGGACATCATCTGGGGCGTTGCGGGCCTGTCCGGCAACGGTGCGGCGGAAGCTGCCCTCGAAACCGGCAAAGCCTGGTTCATCGGCGTGGACTCCGATCAAGAGGCAACCTTCTCGGCGGAGCTGGCAGCCATCACGCTGACCTCCGGCCTCAAGAATGTTGGCACCTCGATCGTCTATATCTTTGATGAGTGGGATGCGGGCCGCACCTATTGGGGTCAGCTCGTCAACCTCGGCCTCACCGAAGGCGGCGTCGGTATCGTGACCGACAAGAACTTTGCCAACATGGCGCCAAAAACAGTGCAGGACAAGGTCCTCGCAGCCGAAGCCGCAATCAAAGCGGGCACCATCGTGGTTCCCTCTGCCATCGGTGATGACACCAACGCAGTCGTCGCGATGCGCGATGCCATGCAGCCGTAAGGCACAAGTTCAACACGCAATTCAGTAAGCTTAGCTTATACAACACCGGGGGAGGGCGATAAGCTCTTCCCCGGTTCGTTCCACCCAGAGATCGTTTCATGATTCATCCGTGTTCGTAGCCGCGCGCTGCTTGCGAAACGTTGAATTCACCCGTCTTTTATATTAAGATAGCAGTAATAATCCAAATGAATAATCAAAGCACTCGTTTGATCGCAACTATCGTGTATTTACACTCGTTCGAACATGAGCCGCTTGCCGGCTGATCATACATATTCCATGCAAAGGGGCACTCACTTTATGGAACAAAAGCAGAACGATCTCGTCGTCCAAATGAAAGGCATCACAAAGGTGTATCCCAACGGGATCGCCGCCAATCAGGGGGTCGATTTCTCCGTGCGCCGCGGTGAAATCCACGCGCTCATGGGCGAAAACGGTGCGGGCAAAAGCACGCTGATGAAGATGCTCTTTGGTCTCGAGCAGCCAACCGAGGGAGCGATCTTCGTAAACGGCGAGAAGGTCGCGCTGCATTCGCCCACAGCGGCGATTGCGCACGGCATCGGCATGGTGCATCAGCACTTCATGCTCGTGCCAAGCCTGACAGTTGCCGAAAACATCGTGCTCGGCATGGTGCCAAAAAAGAGCGGTATGTTCATCGATTTTAAGAAAGCCACGGAGCTCACCAAGGAGTTTGCCGCGCGCTTCAATCTCGCGGTGAATCCCGATGCGAAAGTCGCGGATATCCCCGTGGGTATGAAGCAGAAGGTGGAGATACTCAAGGCGCTCATCCGCGGCGCAAAAATTCTGATACTCGACGAGCCGACGGCGGTTTTGACCACGCAGGAGACGGCGGAGCTCTTCCGCGAGCTGGTGCACCTCAAGGAGCAGGGCTATACGATCATATTCATCTCCCACAAGCTCAACGAGATCAAACAGATCACTGACCGTCTCACCATCATGCGCGGCGGAAAATCGATGGGCATCTACGAAACGGCCTCGATTTCCGAGCAGGAGATCTCGCGTTTAATGGTCGGGCGGGATGTCATACTGGGTGTACAGAAGGACACAGCCGCGCCAACAGACGTGGTGCTGAAGGTGCGCAATCTGGAATACACCAACGAATGGAACAAAAAGATGCTCAGCGGCGTTTCCTTCGATGTTCGAAAGGGCGAAATCCTTGGCATCGCGGGCGTGGAGGGCAACGGGCAGCGGGAGCTGGTCGATATGCTGTTTGATCTGCGCGAGCCGGATTCCGGCACAGCCACGGTGAACGGCAAGGATGTGATCCATGCATCTCAGGCCCGCATTCGTGCGATGGGCGTCTCCCTCGTGCCGGAGGATCGCATGACCTACGGCATCGCGGACTCCGCAACCATCGAAGAAAACCTCATCTCCGACCGCTTCGAGGAGAAGCGCTTTAACCTCGGACCGCTTTTCAACATGAAAGCGATTCGCGCGGAGAGCGACCGGCTCATTCAGGACTACACGGTGCTCTGCAAATCCCGCAAGCAAAAGGTGAAGATGCTCTCCGGCGGAAACATTCAAAAGGTCGTCGTCGCGCGCGAGTTCTCCAGCGACCCGACTTTGATCATCGCCGACCAGCCTACGCGCGGCATCGACGTGGGAGCCACCGAGTTCATCCGCAAAAAGCTGGTCGATCTTTCTCGCGCGGGCACGGCCGTGCTGCTCGTCTCCGCCGATCTCAACGAGGTCATGGAGCTCTCCGATAGCCTCATCGTACTCTACGGTGGAAAGATCGCCGCGTATTTTGAGGACACCAGTCAGCTGGACGATGTGATGATGGGCGAATACATGCTCGGCCTCAAGCGGCAGAGCGACGAGGAGATCGGGAGGGTGTGTCATGAAAGATAAGCGAATGTTCGGCTTTGAACTGGTGCGCGGGGCGGCGGCAATTCTCGTTGCGCTCGGCGTAGGAACGATATTCATCTTCTTAAGCTCGGACGAGCCTTTTACCGCGCTAAGATACCTGCTCATCGGCCCGCTCGTCTCCCTCAGAGGCGGAATAGCGAGCTTTAATACGCAGGGACTCTATACGATTCTCGCGGCGATGATTCCGACCATCTTTACCGGCCTTGCTGTTTGCGTCATGTTTTCGAGCAACCAGTTCAACTTGGCGGGTGAGGGCGTTGCGCTGACGGGCGGCTTTGTCGCGGCGCTCTGCGGCATCTATCTGCAGATGAACTCCGGCCTGCACGCGGTCGTCTGCATACTCATTGCGGCGGCGGTTGGCGGTGTGATCATGCTCATACCTGCGCTACTCAAGGTAAAACTTGGCGCAAGCGAAATGGTAACCAGCCTTATGCTGAATTATGTTTGCATGTATGTCGTGCTGCACTATCTCAACTTTGTGTTTGCCGATCGCAGCAAGGGCTCGACCCAGACGTTCCCGTTTGCAGAGACTGCCAGAATCGGCGCACTCGTGCCGGGTGGCAGCAAGCTTAGCTGGGGCTTTATCGCGGCACTCGCGTTTGTGGTGATCGTAGCAGCGTTCATGTATCGAACGCGCTGGGGCTATGCCATCCGCATGATCGGCATCAACCAGGCGTTTTCGAAGTACTCCGGCATGAAAGTCGGCGGCACCATCGTGCTATCCCAAGTCATCGGTGGCGCGCTCTCCGCAATCGGCGGCAGCGTCGAGGTGCTGGGGCGTTACTCGACATTCCTCTGGAAGGAGCTGCCGGGCTACGGGTGGACAGGCATCACCATCGCCATACTCGCAAAAAACAACCCGCTGATGGTTCCCCTGGCTGCTTTTTTCATCGCCTATCTGGAGAAGGGCTGTCAGCTGATGGCGACGTATTGCGACGTGCCGAGCGAAATGATCGACATCATTCAGGCGGCGATCTTCCTCTTCTTTGCCGCGGAGCAGTTCCTCGCAGGCTATCGCCAAAAGATCGTGGTCAAGAATACCCGTGCCGATCTTGCGAAAGTGTCGGCGAGTGCCCAAGGAGGTGCTGAATAATGTGGAGTCAGCTTCTTTCAACGATCCTCAAAGAGGAGTTCCTCTTCTCCGTTATCCGAATCACGGCGCCGATTTTGTTTGCGGCGCTGGGCGCGGTCATCGCCGGAAAGGCGGGGGTGACCAACATCGGCCTCGAGGGCATCATGATGATCTCGGCGCTCTTTGGCGTGCTGTTTAGCTACTGGACGCAGAGTTGGCTGGTCGGCGTCATCGGCGCGATGCTCGTGGGCGTTCTGCTGGGGTTGATGATGGGCTTCTTCGCGCTCAAGCTCAAGACGGATATCATCCTCGCCGGCATCGCGGTCAACATGATGGGCACGGGCGGAACGATCTTTCTTCTGTATATGTTCACCGGCATGCGCGGTAACACAGGCGCGCTGGTCAGCCCAAATATTTTGATTCCGACAATCAATATACCGCTCGTTCAGGATATCCCGATCCTGGGCAGCATCCTTTCGGGACACGCAATTTTGACCTATCTTGCGTTTCTGCTGGTCTGGCTCATCTGGCTGCTGCTCTATCGCACGCCGCTGGGCCTCAACATCCGCGCGGTGGGTGAGAACGCGAACGCGGCCTCAAGCGTCGGCGTGAGCGTGCTCAAGATCAAGTACATCGCCCTCGCGCTCTCTGGGGCACTGGCAGGTTTTGGCGGCGCGTTTATGTCCATGTATTATTCGCAGGGCTGGAATAGCGGCATGGTCGCAGGACGCGGCTTTATCGCGCTCGCGGCGCAGGCCATGGGGCGCGGCGAACCCGTGGGAGCGATGTTTAGCTCCCTACTCTTCGGCCTTGCGCAGGCGCTGCGTACCAAGGTCAGCGGCCTGCAGGGTGTTTCGAGCTATCTCGTCTCGTCGATTCCGTATGTGGTCACCATATTGGGCCTCGTGATCTATGCCGCCAGCACCATCAAGCGCGTGAAAAAAGCGCGCGCGGAGCACCCTGAGGTGAAGGTATGACAGAGCGCGGGAAGAAGAATTTGATTACGTTTCCTGAGGTAAAGAAATGATCAAAAAAATACCGGTGATTCTGGACGGCGATCCGGGGCACGACGACGCAATCGCTTGGGTGCTGGCAGCGGCGAGCCCCATGCTGGACATCAAGGCCGTGACCTCGGTCTGCGGCAACCAGACCATTGAAAAGACAACTTATAACGCGGGGCGCATCATGACGCTGGTTGGGCTCGACGCTCCACTTGCCATGGGGCGCGTCAAACCTCTCGTTGCGGACGCGATCATCGCGCCCACGGTGCACGGCAACTCCGGCTTGGACGGCCCCGCCCTGCCGGAACCCAAGAACAAGCCGGTGGACAAAGACGCCTGCACGCTGATGGCGGAGATACTGGAGGCGAGCGACGAGCCGGTGGTGCTGTTTCCGACAGGACCGCTCACCAACATCGCGACGTTGCTGCTCTTGTATCCGCACCTCAAGCCGAAAATTCGCCACATCTACCTCATGGGCGGCGGCATCGACTTTGGCAACTGGACGCCCGCGGCGGAGTTCAACATCCTCGTCGATCCGGAGGCCGCCGATGTGGTATTTACGAGCGGTGTGCCGATCACGATGGCGGGGCTGGATGTCACCGAACAGGCGCTGGTCTTCCCCGAAGACTTTGAACGCATCCGCGCGGTGGGCAACGCTGTTGCGACCGTTGTCGCTGAGTGGCTGGACTTCTTCTACGGCTTCCATCGTAGCATCGGCTATCCCGGCGCGCCTGTGCACGACGCGGTTGCCATCGCGGCGCTGATTCGCCCCGAGATTATGACGATGGTGGATATGTTTGTTGCCATCGAGACCACGGGGGACTATTGCCGCGGCACCACGGTTGGCGACAAGCTCGGCGTGCTGAACAGACCTAGCAATGCGCGCGTGATCATGGGCATCGATCGCAAGGCCTTTGTCGATCTGCTCGCCGAAGCCGCGGCGCACTACGGAAAGGGGGCGTAAGCGGATGAACAAGTTGCCGATGCTGCTGGACTGCGACACGGGCGTGGACGACGCGGTCGCCATCCTGCTGAGTAAATATCTCAACACGCTGGAACTCGTCGCGGTGACCACCGTTGCGGGCAACGTCGAGGTGGAGCACACCACGCGAAATACGCTTCAGGTGCTCGAGCTTGCGGATATGGGGCATATCCGCGTCTATATGGGTGCGGCAAAGCCGCTGCTGGGCGAAACCGTCACCGCGCACCATGTGCACGGGCAAAATGGGCTCAACGACATGGTGCTACCGAAACCGCGACGCGAGCCGGAAGCGATGCCCGCCTGGGACGCGATCTATGAATACGCCAAAAAGTACAATGGTGAGCTGGTCGTGGTTGCGGTTGGACCGCTGACCAACCTTGCACTGGCGTTGGCGAAATATAAAGAGTTGCCGCAGCTGCTCAAGCGAATCGTCATCATGGGCGGTGCTGCTGTCGGCGGCAACGTTACCCCAAGCGCGGAATTCAATGTCTATGCCGACCCAGAAGCCGCCGACATGGTGCTTACCTGTGGTGCTCCGGTCTATATGTGCGGGCTGGATGTGACCATGCGCGCATATTTTACGGCGGAGGAGCTGGATGAAATCGCCGCGCTGGGCTCGAAGCAGGCCGTTTTCGCGCGGGACGTGATGCAAAGTATTTTACGGTTTTACCGCACCTACAAGCTCGGTGGCGTGGCGTTTCACGACCCCGTGACGGTGCTGTATGCGGATGACGACAGCTATTTTCAGACCGAACACGCGGGCGTTCGCGTGGAGACGAAGGGCAGGCTCACGCGCGGAAAGACCGTCACCGATCTCTATAGCGACAAGCAGATGGAGCACAACGCCTATGTTGTGACCAATCTGGATCGGGACATCTTCAAGCGCCGCGTGTTCGAGATCATGGCAAAGTACGGGGAGTAACACGAAAAAGGGGCTGCCCGAAAATGGCAGCTCCTTTGACATTTCGTCGTTTCTCTTTGTAGGGGCGGATACCATCCGCCCGCGAACCGTACATCGTTACTTGGGTTGTACGCTCTCCACCAGCGCGTCCAGCGCAACAAGGATCTCATGCGCCTCGCCCTGCATGGCGGCGGTCTCGCCGTCCACATAAGAGCCGATGGCATCCAACGTATCCTCTTCAAACGCGACTACGTTGTTGAGAATGCTCATGGTGCGAATGCCCCGCAGATGCCCGATCGTGTAGAGCGCGGCGGTCTCCATATCCGCGCCGAGCACACCGCGCCGCGACCAGTAGGCATCGATCTCCGCCTCCCGGTCGGTATAAAAGCTATCGTGGCTGCGGGCGATGCCCGTGTGATAGCGATAGCCGCGCTCTTTTGCCGCAGAAACGCAGGCAAAGAGCAAGTTGCTGTCCGGCACGGCGGGAAAGACCGGGTCGATATAGGTCTTGCTCGTGCCGTCGTCGCGCACCGCGCCGGAAACGAGAATCAGATCCCCGATCTTCACCTGCGGTTGAAGAGCGCCGCAGCTGCCGATGCGGATCATGTTTTTAACTCCGAGGTTATGGAGTTCCTCCACGGCGATTCCGGCGGAAGCTCCGCCGATGCCTGTGGACACTGCGAGCACTTTTATGCCCTCGAAGCTTCCCACGAGGCTGCGGTACTCGCGGTTGTAGGCGAGCGCCTTTACATCGGTCAAAAACGACTGGATGCGGTCAAGCCGCGCGGGATCGCCCGGCAGCAGCGCGCAAAGGGCGCCGTGGTTATGATCGAGGCGGATATGCGGTTGCAGTTGCGGCATATAAATTCGCTCCTTATCAGCAAAAGTGTGTTGGATCAAAATATGCTAGAATGATACAGATTCATTTTACCATACGCGCAATCGAAAACGAAACGGAGGCAAAAACATTGGCCAGAATCCTCAATTTCGGCTCACTCAATCTCGATCAGGTCTATCGCGTGGACGCGTTTGTTCAGCCCGGAGAAACGAAGTCCAGCCTGTCACTCGCGACGCATTGCGGCGGCAAAGGACTCAATCAGTCCGTCGCCGCATCCCGCGCGGGGGCAGAGGTTTGGCACGCGGGGTTGATCGGCTCGGACGGCGACATGCTCTTTGACAAACTCCACGAAAACGGGGTGAATCTTTCGCTCTTGGAGCGCGCAAGCGGCGTTTCCGGCCACGCGATCATTCAGGTGGATAACAACGGGCAGAATTGCATCCTGCTCTACGGCGGCACCAATCAGCAGCTGACGGAAGCGTATATCGACCGCGCGCTGGCGGCCTTTGGCAGCGAAGGTCTGGTGCTCGTGCAAAACGAGACCAATCTCGTGGGCTCGATCATCGAGAAAGCGCATAATCGCGGCTTACAGGTTGCGATCAACGCCGCGCCAATGGACGAAAAGGTGTTTACCTATCCGCTGGAGCTGATCGACTGGCTGATCGTCAACGAGATTGAGGGCGCGGCGATTGCCAAATGTGAGCTGGAGGTGGATATCCTGCCGAAGCTTGGAAATCTTTATCCGAAGATGAACGTACTGCTCACGCTCGGCAAACGGGGAGCCGTCTGCGCGCGCGGAGGGGAACAGGCGAAGATCGGCATCTATACCGTCAAGGTGGTGGATACCACGGCGGCGGGGGATACCTTCCTTGGCTACTTCCTCACCGAAGCGCTGGATGACAAGCGCCTGAAGGATGCGCTCGCGTTGGCCACCGCCGCGTCTTCAATCTGCGTTGGGGTGATGGGAGCGGCGGACTCGGTGCCGATGCGGGCGGATGTGCTTGCGGCAATCGAGCACGGCTCGCTCGGCAAACTCGGCGAGTGGGGTGGCTGGCGATGACGAACGCACTCTACATCGATTGCTGCATTCGCGGCGAACAGAGCCGCACCAAACAGCTCGCGGAAGCGTTCCTCACGGCGTATGGCGCGCGGGAAAGCATACAGATTGAGCGGCTGACGCTCATGGACGAGCCAATCGTTCCGTTACAGAACGGCTTCTTCTGGCAGCGGGAAAAGCTGCTCGAACACGGAGAGCTCGATCATCCGCGCTTTCGCTATGCGCACCAGTTTCAGCAGGCGGAGCGGATCATCATCGCTGCGCCCTTCTGGGACCTGAACTTTCCCGCGCTATTGAAGATCTACATCGAAAACGTCAACGTGCAGGGGATTACGTTTGACTGCAACGAGCAAAACGGCTGCTTTGGTGTCTGCCGTGCGGAAAAGATACTGTTTTTGACCACGCGTGGCGGACTAATGGAGGGAAGCGCGATGGACAACGGCACGAAATACTTGGGCGATATGGCGAAGTTTTTCGGCATAGCACGGTTTGAATACATCGCGGCGGACGGCCTCGACTTGGGTCTGGAGCCGGTGGAAATGATTCTTGGTCGCGCTTTCGCACACGCATTAGAGACGGCAAAGACGTTTTGATATTCTTACAAGCACGAAAAAAATGGCTATTTTGGCCTTTGCATCATAGAAACGGAGACATATGAAAGCGGTTATTTACGAGAATAAAGGCTCGGTGCGCCTCGTCGAGAAGCCCATGCCGACCATATTGGAGCCGCGGGACGCGATTGTGAAGGTCATGCGCGCGTCTATCTGCTCGAGCGATCTGCACATTCGAAATGGCGGGGTTCCCCGCGCGAAAGAGGGCGTGGTGCTGGGGCACGAGTTCGCGGGGGAAATCGTGGAGACAGGCGTGGGCGTGAGAAAATTCTCCGTGGGAGATCGTGTGGCGGTCAACGTCGAGAGCTTTTGCGGCGAATGCTTCTTTTGCCGCCGGGGATTTGTCAACAACTGCATCGAGGGCGGCTGGGAGCTCGGCTGCCGCATCGACGGCGGTCAGGCGGAGTATGTTCGCGTGCCGACGGCGGATATGAGCTGCACGCGCATTCCGGATGCGATCTCCTATGAGCAGGCGCTGTTCGTCGGCGACGTGCTGGCGACGGGCTACTGGGCGGCGGGAATTGGCGAGATAAAACCCGCGGACGTTGTGCTCGTGCTCGGCGCAGGACCCACGGGACTGACAACGATGATGTCCGCGCGGCTGTTTGGCCCCGCCGTCATCGTCGCGGTGGATGTCAACGACGCGCGTTTATCCCTCGCCAAAGAGTGGGGCTTGTGCGACGTCACGGTGAATCCGAACCGTGAGGCTGTAGTCGAAGTCGTGCGCGCGCTGACCTGTGGGCGCGGGGCAGATGTCGTGTTCGAGGTTGCGGGATCTGGCAATACATTTGAGCTTAGTTGGCAGGCGGCGCGCCCCAACGCGATCGTGGTCGTCGTCGCGCTCTATGAAGAAGCGCAGACACTGCCGCTCAATAGGATGTACGGCAAGAACCTGACGTTTAAGACCGGCGGTGTGGATGCAAGCAAGTGCTCCGAAATCATGCGCCTCATCGAGGCGGGACGGCTGGACACGAATCTGATGATCACGCACCGCGCGCCGCTCAACGACATCATGCAAGGCTACGATATTTTCGCAAACCAGAAGGACGGCTGTATCAAGTGGGTGGTCACGCCCTTTGAGCCGGAGCAGCCTGTTGGTATTGAGCAGTTTTAAAAAAACAGGGAAAAGCAAGAGCAACCCATTCTGGCTGAGCCATTTTAAACCAAACGCGAGGAGAAAATGTGATGTTTGACCCCGAAGTGTGCGCAATCGAATCCGACCTCATCGCCTGGCGCAGGCACATGCACCAGCACCCGGAGGTGTCGTTTGCAGAAGCGCTCACGACACTCTTTCTGGAGGGGTTGTTGCGTTCATTTGGGGTGGACGAGATCACCCGACCGACGAAAACGGGCTTGATCGCGCATATCTACGGCGAAAAAGCGGGCAAACCCGCCGTCGTCGCTTTCCGCGCGGATATCGACGCGCTGCCGATACAGGAGGAAAACGATCTTCCGTATTGCTCCGCGAACGCGGGCGTGATGCATGCCTGCGGGCACGACGGTCACGCCGCGATGCTACTCGCCCTCGCACGGCTACTCTGCCAGAACCGCGAGAGTTTTTGCGGCGAGGCGCGGCTGATCTTTCAGCACGCGGAAGAGCTGCCGCCCGGCGGCGCCATCGAGCTTGTCCGCGCGGGCGCGCTCGCGGGCGCGGAGGCGGCGCTTGGGCTGCATCTTTCCAGCAATTTTGACACGGGTGCGTTCGGGATCAAGAGCGGCGTGCTGACCTCCAACGTAGACCGCTTTACGGTCACGGTCACGGGGCGCGGCGGACACTGCGCTTTTCCGGAGCAGTGCGCCGATCCGCTGCTGGCTGCGAGCGAAATGGTGCTTTCGCTGCAGAGCATCGTTTCTCGTCGCGTTCCCGCGCAGGAGCCCGCGGTGCTCTCCGTCTGCGAGTTTCACGCGGGTACGGCCTACAACATCATTCCATCAGAGGCAATGCTAAACGCCTCCGTGCGCTCTTTTGGCGAAGAGACGCGGGCATTGATCGAGCGAGAGGCGCGCAACATCTGTAAGAGCATCGCTATCGCACACGGCTGCACGGCGCAGCTCGAATGGCACGGCGGTTACCCCAGCGTGGTGAACGAGCCAAAGCTCACCGCCGAGGCGGAGCGCGTGATTGCCGCACGCTTTGGAGAGGCGCAGATGCAGCCCATCGGCGTGATCATGCCGGGTGAGGATTTTTCCTATATGCTCAACGGCAGGCCGGGCTTCTTCGTTGAACTCGGCACGCGAAACCCCGCGCTGCAAACAGATGCGCCGCATCACAACCCGCGCTATCGCATGGATGAAGCCGCGCTGCTCTATGGTGTGCAGTATCAGTATGACTTCGCCCGCGCGCTGCTGGACGGCACACGGCGCTCTTGGGAGGGACAGGCGTGAAACTGACGGTTTTGGTGGACAACCACACGTATATCGACCGCTACTTTCTCGGCGAGCCGGGGGTATGCTATCTCATCGAGGACGGAGATCGCGTGATTCTGTTCGATGTCGGATATTCGGATGTTTTTATCGAGAACGCTGCGCGGATGGGGATTGATCTATCTCGCGTGACGGATATCGTGCTCTCTCACGGGCACAACGATCACACGGGCGGCCTTCCCGCATTTTTTGCGCGGTGTACGCAAAGCGTGCGCGTCTTTACGCACCCGAATGCGCTGTTGCCAAAGCGGCATGACGGGCTCTCCATCAGCTGCCCGCTCTCGCTTGCGCAGCTGCAAGACCGCGCAAGTGTGCGGCTGGTCATCAAGCCCTGCGCTGTGAGCGAGCAAGTGACACTGCTGGGCGAGATCCCGCGCGTCTATCCCTTTGAGCAGAATCGCGTAATCGGGGAGGCGTCTTCCGCCTGCGGCTGCTGCTGGCAGGAAGATGCGCTGATGGACGACACATCCCTCGCGCTCACGCTGCCGGACGGCGTGTTTGTTGTCACCGGCTGCGCGCATGCGGGAATCTGTAACACCGTGGCGTACGCAAAGCAGATTTCGGCAAGTGAGCGCGTAGCGGGCGTGCTCGGCGGGTTTCATTTGTTTGAAGCAGGAGACGCGCTGGAGGAGACGATCTTAACCCTCCGCCAGCTCGGCGCGGAGCGGGTTTATCCCGCGCACTGCACAAGCCTCGCGGTCAAAAGCGCGTTTTATGGTGTGATGGAGACGGTGGAGGTCGGTGTGGGGCTGACGCTGGCGTGGTGAGTACGCATTGCGTCTGCAGCA
>JAUYTF010000468.1 GCA_030695285.1 Eubacteriales bacterium
AACGTCTTTCCGGCAAGGGCCACATATGCGGTTGGCTGAAGCGATCGGCTCATGTTCATCCTCTGTCGCGGGTTGCATCTAGTAAAAGTTGTGAGCACTGCGACGAAACATCGTCATATTTGTCTCATATGGTACATTTTATCAGTTCTTTTAATATTGTCAATCCAGTATTTCAAGAACGATTCGAAAAATTTCACCGCAAAATACGAACTTGCGTTTGTGTTTCAATGCTGTCTATGCTATATTGATAATGATTATTTACACCCGAAAAGGAGCGACGGACGATGAAGTTGATCTCGTGGAATGTCAACGGGCTTCGCGCCTGCATCACAAAGGGGTTTTACGATTTCGTCAGCGCCGAGCAGCCGGACATCCTCGCCTTGCAAGAGACAAAGATGCAGCCCGAACAGTTTGACGGAGGCATCGAAGGCTACCGCATCTACTGGAACAGCGCAGAAAAGAAGGGCTATTCCGGCACGGCGGTGTTCGTGAAAAACGAACCCCTCAGTGTCACCAACGGCATCGGACTTCCCGAGCACGACAACGAGGGCCGCGTGATCACGCTGGAGTATCCGGACTTTTATTTTGTAACGGTCTATACGCCAAACTCGCAAAATGAACTCAAGCGCCTCGACTACCGCATGACGTGGGAAGATGCATTTCTCGCCTTCCTCAAGGATCTGGACGCGAAGAAACCCGTCGTCGTCTGCGGAGACCTCAACGTCGCGCACAAGGAGATCGACCTGAGGCACCCAAAGACGAACCGCAAAAACGCGGGCTTTTCCGATGAAGAGCGCGCCTGTATGACACGGCTGCTGGAAAACGGCTTTGTCGATACCTTCCGCTATTTTTACCCCGACAAGACGGATGCCTACAGCTGGTGGAGCTATCTTGGCAACGCGCGCGCGGGCAACTCCGGCTGGCGCATCGATTATTTTGTGGTTTCCGAACGGTTGATCGACCGTGTCGAGGACAGCCAGATTCTCAGCAACGTGCTCGGCAGTGACCACTGCCCTGTGCTCATCACTATCAAAGACTAAATCATCGATTCTGGAGACTTTATGATCATTCTCGCGTCCTCTTCCCCGCGCAGACAAGAGCTATTGTCCATGATCGGACTGAACTTTATCATCGAGACCTCCGGCGAAGAAGAAGTGCAGCCGCACGGCTTGCCGCCCGCAGAGTTCGTCAAAACCCTCGCGCTGCAAAAGGCACAGCCTGTTGCCGATCTGCATCCAACTGACTGCGTCATCGGCGCGGACACGATCGTCTATCTCGAAGGAGACATCCTTGGAAAGCCGCACACACCGGAAGTTGCGAAGGCATATTTAACCCGCATGCAGGGTAAGAGCCACGTGGTGTTCACCGGCGTTGCCGTTCTCAAAGACGGCAAGGCGTATGTTCGCCACTGCGAAACAAAGGTGACCTTCGCGCCCATGACCGAGCGCGAGATAGACGCCTATGTCGCCACCGGAGAACCGCTGGACAAAGCGGGCGCTTACGGTGTGCAAGGGCCGGGCGGAGTATTTATAGAGCGCGTGGAGGGCAACTATTTTAACGTGATCGGGCTACCGCTGCCGCTGCTCTATAAAATGCTCATTGACGCGGACGAAGTCGTTCTTTAATTTTTCTTTAGCATGAGCAATTTAAACCAAGTAATCGAATATTTTTATTAGAAGCAATAGTGACATGAATCAAGTAATCGAAGAAAAACTGAAGCTCCTCCCCGCCTCACCCGGCGTTTACAAGATGTTTAACGCCACAGGCGAGGTTATTTACGTTGGAAAAGCCATCTCGCTGAAAAACCGCGTGCGGCAATATTTCCAGTCCTCGAAAAACCATCCTCCGAAGGTCTTTGCCATGGTGCGGCAGATTGAGGACTTTGAGTACATCCGTGTCGCCAACGAAACCGAGGCATTTTCGCTTGAATCCAATTTCATCAAAGAATTCAAGCCCAAATACAACATCCTGCTCAAGGATGACAAGCATTTTCCGTACATCCGCGTGGATCTGCGGCTGGACTTTCCGCGCCTGGATGTCGTGCGCCGCGTCAAGAAAGACGGCGCGAAGTATTTAGGCCCCTTCCTCTCCGGCCTGCTGCTGAGGGACGGGCTTGCGCTCGTGCGCGAGCAATACCCCATCCGCCAGTGCAAAAAGGACATCGCCCGCATGATCGCCCGTCGGGAGCGGCCTTGTTTGATGTATCACATCGGCAAATGCTGCGCGCCCTGCTCCGGCGATGTTTCGCGGGAGGAGTATCACAAGCTTGTTGACGAAGTGATCTCGTTTCTCTCCGGCAATACGACGGATATCCTTCGCTCGCTGAATCAGCAGATGAATGATGCCGCAGAAGCGATGGACTATGAGCGCGCGGCGATTCTGCGCGACCGCATCCGCGCCATCGACAGCCTCAACGAGAAACAGGCGGTCATCGCTACCTCAAACACCGTGCTGGATGTGTTCGCCCTCGGGAGGCTCGACACCAACGCGCTTGTATTTGCGCTGTTCGTGCGCAACGGCAAGGTGATCGGCACTGAGAAATTCCGCATGGACGCGGACGCGGAGGAAAGCGACGCGGATATTCTCTCGGCATTCCTATCGCAGTATTATGCAGAATCCGTAACATTCGTACCGGAGGTGCTGCTCTATCAGGACGCAACGGATATGGAGACCATCTCCACGTGGCTCAGCGGGCTTGCCAAGCGCAAGGTCGAGGTGCATCGCCCCCAGCGCGGAGAAAAGCGCAAACTCACCGAAATGGCCTATCGCAACTGCCTCGACTTGCTGGAAAAAGACGCCTCCCTGCAAAAGCGTGCCTGGGAGCGCGGCGAAGGCGCGCTGACGCAGCTCAGCGCCTTACTGGGGCTGGAGACAGTGCCGACGCGAATCGAGTGCTTCGACAACTCGCATATTCAGGGGCGCGACACCGTGTCCTCCATGGTCGTCTTCACCGACGGTCAGCCGGACAAGAGCGCCTATCGTCGCTTTCGCATCCGCGCGGAGGCGGGCGGAAACGACCTCATCGCCATGCGAGAGGCGTTAGAGCGCAGGTTTAAAAAGGCAGAGGAGCAGGAAGCGGGTTTTCTCCCCCTGCCTGATCTGCTGGTGATGGACGGCGGACCCGCGCAGCTGCAGGTTGCGCTGGAAGTGCTTGAATCGTTCTCGCTCGACTTTATCCCAACGGTTGGCCTCGCAGAGCTCAGCGAGAGCATCTATGTCCCCGGCGAACCGATACCCATTCAGCTGCCGCGCAACTCCGCGCCGCAGCATCTCGTCGAGCGCCTGCGGGATGAAGCGCACCGCTTTGCCATCAGCTATCACCGCAACGTGCACAACCGAAACGCGCTCTATTCGGTGCTCGACAGCGTCCCCGGCGTGGGCGACAAGCGAAAACGCGCGCTGTTTGACGCGTTTCTGACGATTGACGCGATCAAGTCCGCCACACTGGAGGAACTCGGCGCGGTGTCGCTGATCGATTCCCGCACGGCGGAGTCGGTCTACCGCTATTTTCATCCGGAGGAGTCTGCAGTACCTGCCGAGCAGCCAACCAACACCGAAGCATAATAAAAGCGCCCTGCACCTCATAGACGCATAACACATTCGCAAGCAAGACAAAAGCGCCCACGTTCGGGCGCTTTTGCTTCATGCGTCTCCCCTGTCTTTGGGTTAAGCGCGATTATAAATCGATTTGCGGATCAACCGTCGACGATTTTCCCGACGACGGGCAACCCTTCCAGGTTTTTCACGCCATGGGGCGATTTGTTCTTGATGATGTCAGTGAGATCGTTTCCGGCAAAATAGCCTTTATGTGCGCCGTTACTCCATGCGCTGACGTTGGTGACGTCATAGATCACACCATCCACCGCGACATAGGCGGGGTTGCCGTCTTTGCCGTCGTATTGCTCGAGTTCTTCAAGTGTGAGCTCGAGCATATCGCTTGCCGCTTCAGTTGCCGGCGCCGCTTCAGTTGCCGGCGCAGGTTCCGTTCCAGCGGCTTCGCTCGGCTCGCTCGCCGCAGCACTGTCCGTCATCGCCGCAGGTTCCGCCGCTGAAGCATCCGTCGCGGGCCTTGCGCAGCCAACCGCAAAGAGCGCAAGCGCCAATACGCTGATGATCAGGGTTGTGATTCGTTTCATATCGTAATACTTCCTTTCTCGTTTGAGTGCTTAGTTGCAGTTGCGTAATATCTTCTAATCTAACCATAACAAAAAAGCCGGTTGCTTGCAACCGACCTTGCTTGTTTCAGTGTAACTTCATCACGTATCCGTGCTGCGTTACTTCGCCGTCATACGCTCTGCAATCAAGCGCACAAGTTCTTTCAGCCCCTCCGGCGCGGGCACAAAATATGCGCGCTCCGCGGACTCCATCTTGAGCGAAGGCGCTGTATGTTTTTTCGTGATTGCGACCTCCACAATGCTCACAGCGTAAATCTGCGCATACGGAAT
>JAUYTF010000007.1 GCA_030695285.1 Eubacteriales bacterium
CCTGTGGGAGTGGATACGATGATGCCATCTGAAAACACGGAACCGACCGGTTGGCCGTCGCAAAACATATCGATATGGATCGTGCCGGAAAACGACTGCTTGGAGATGAGGATATCGTTGAGGCAGCTGGCAAACGGCGCACCGTTGATGCTGCAAAGAAGCGTCATGCGCTCCTCGATACGATAGTCCCCCCGCTGCATTTTTTCGATTGCCGAGGAAAACTCTTCCAGCGCAATTTCGCTTAAAAATCCGATGCGGCCGAGGTTGACGCCAAGTAAAGGAATATCCGTCTGCGCCGCGACGGAAGCAAAGCGAAGCAGTGTCCCGTCCCCGCCGATGACGACCAGAAGATCCGGCGCGGGCTGCTCCATGAGCAGCGCGGCTACGCTATCGAGCGCAACCGTTTCTTCGCCCAGCGCGGATGCCTGCTCCATCAAGCTGACACGAAATTCGGCGATGCCATCCTTTTCGAGATTCCCAGCAAAGCCGATCTTCATCGTTTTCGCTCCAAAAAAGTTAATATGCCCATATTATACGGCCTCATTTATAAAAATACAAGAGAAATTATGAATATGTATGCTTTATATACACGTCTTGTGTGCGTCTTCAACCACAGAAATAGCTGTGTAATGGTTGATTTCTGTCGCGATGCGTTCGCTTTGTATGCATTTTTGGAGGAATGCGAGAAACTCAATATTCCCCTTCGGCCCGCGAATGGGTGAATATGACAGACCGTTTACGCAAAAACTGGCTGCCCGTGCGACATCCAGAATGCGGTCTATCACCTCGATATGTGTCGATGCTTCGGAGACGACGCCATGCTTGCCTACTTTGCTTTTGCCCGCCTCAAACTGCGGCTTGATGAGCGCGACCACCTGCCCGCCGTCTTTCAGGCAGGGAAACAACGCAGGCAGTATCTTATCGAGCGAAATAAACGAAACATCGATAGACGCGAAATCCAGCCCGTCGGAAAACCACGCGGGCTCCATGAAGCGCGCATTGGTGCGCTCCATCACCGCGACGCGCGCATCACTTCGTAGCTTCCAGTCCAGCTGGCCATAGCCCACGTCGATGGCATAGACTTTCTTTGCGCCATGCTGCAGCATGCAGTCCGTAAAGCCGCCTGTCGAAGCGCCGATATCCGCGCAGGTTTTACCTTCCAGCGCGATGGGAAATGTCTCCATTGCCTTTTGCAGCTTGTATCCGCCGCGGCTGACAAACGGGCAGGTGTCCCCGCGCACGATGATCTGCGTTTCTTCGGTGACGAACTGTCCCGCTTTTTCCGCCTTGACCTCGCCTAGATATACCTGCCCCGCAAGCACGAGGGCATGTGCCTCCTCGCGGCTTTTGGCAAGCCCGCGTTCAAACAGCGCGACGTCAAGGCGCGTCTTCATGCCTGATCCTCCAGCAAAAATTCTTCCAGCGCATCAGTGGTCAGCCCGCAGAACTGCCGCTGGTGATTCACGCACGCCTGCGAAACCGGCTCGTTTGGCACGCACATGCGCGCCACCGGAATCGGCGAGAGCGCGGCGCTTACACGAAGGCCGAGGCAATCTACGCCCTCCTCCATGACCACAACGCGTTTTGCCGCGCGCTTGACGAGAGAAAGCGCAGCTTCATCCATCGGTTGAATCGTGCGCGCGTTGATTAATCCTGCACCGAGCTTGCGGCAGACGGGGATTGCGACTGCGACCATCGCGCCCGTTGCGATCACGGTTTTCTCCGCGATGGGCTGTAGAATCTCCCAAACGCCTTTTTCGATCGGCTGTGCGGACACCGCCTGCATGAGGCTGCCGCGCGGATAGCGCACCGCCGCCGGTTCGCCGCGCGAGATCGCGAGCTCTAGCATGCGCACCAGCTCCTGCTGCGTCGCTGGCGAATAGATGGTCATATTCGGCATGGTCGAGAGAAACGCTATGTCATATACGCCCTGATGCGTCTCCCCGTCATCTCCGACAAGGCCTGCGCGGTCAACCGCCAGCACGACAGGCAGTTTTTGCAAACAGATGTCGTGCAAAATCTGATCATAGGCGCGCTGCAAAAACGTGGAATAAATCGCGACCACGGGCTTGAGCCCGCCCGCCGCCATGCCCGCCGCCATAGTCAGCGCGTGCTCTTCGGCAATGCCGACGTCGAAAAAACGATTGGAGAAGCGTCCCGCAAACTCCGTCAACCCGGTGCCGACCGGCATAGCGGCTGACACGGCGACGAGGAGCGGGTCTTTTTGCGCAAGCGCAATCATCGCATCCCCAAACACGCTGGAGTTGCTCTTTTTCAACGCGGCTTCTATGTCTCCCGTGTCGATGGAAAACGGCGCCACGCCGTGAAACTTCTCCGGGTTGCGCTCTGAGAACGCATATCCCTTGCCCTTTTGCGTCACGCAATGCACCATTACGGGCACGTGTAGATCCTTTGCGCGGCGGAACATGCGCGTGAGTTCGCCGATATCGTGTCCGTCGATAGGGCCAAGATAGAGGAACCCCATGTCCTCAAACAGACGTTTGGGCATCAGGAAGCTCTTGATGCGGTTTTTAAAGTTCTCCATGTGCCGCGAGAGCCAGCGCCCGAGAAGGCCTGTGTCGAGCGAGCGCACGATTCTGCGCTTCAGGCGCACATACCACGCGCTCGAACGCATGTTTACCAGCATGCGGTGCAGCGCGCCGACGTTGGGGGAAATCGACATCTCGTTGTCATTGAGAATCACGATTAGCGGCACGTCAGCCTGCCCTGCATCGTTGAGCCCTTCAAACGCGAGCCCGCCCGTGAGCGCGCCGTCGCCAACCAGGGCAATCGCAATGCCCTCTTCCCCGCGCAGTTTCTTCGCCCGCGCCATGCCGAGTGCAGCTGAGATCGCTGTGGAAGCGTGGCCAGTGTTGAAGTGGTCGTGCTCGCTCTCCGCCCGCTTGGGAAATCCGGACAGGCCGTCCTTCTGCCGTAGCGTGCAAAACGCATTTCTGCGCCCCGTGATGATCTTATGCGCGTAGGCCTGATGCCCAACGTCGAAAATGATACTGTCGACAGGGCTGTCAAACGCGCGGTGCATAGCGAGGGTCAACTCAACCACGCCAAGGCTGGAGGCAAGATGCCCGCCGCAGCGCGAGATGTTTTCAATCATATACTGGCGCATCTGCGCCGCGAGCACGGGCAGTTCGCTGTCTTTCAGTTTTTTAAAGTCTTCCAGGGAGTTGACTTTATCGAGTACCGGGTAACGATCCATGTCTCTTTTATTCTTTCTGCCTGTGTTGATCTTTTATTTTCGTCAGGATTTCCGCGTGAGCGTATAGCTGATGAGCTCATTAAAAAACGCAGCGTTTTCACCGACTTGAAGCACCGCCTCGCGCGCGTCCCGCGCATAGGTTTTCGCATATTCCTTCGAACGCTCGGGGCCGTAAATGGTAACAAACGTGGTTTTGCCGCGCTCTGCGTCTTTGCCGACGGATTTGCCGAGTACGCTTGCCTCGCCTTCGCAGTCGAGAATATCGTCCGTGATCTGAAACAGCATACCATACGCGTTTGCAAAGCGAACCAACGCCTCACGCTGCTCCGCGCTCGCGCTCGCGCAAGCCGCGCCCGCGACGACCGCCGCGCGAAAGAGCGCGCCCGTCTTATAATCCTGCAATTGGCGCAGCAACGATTCATCCCCGCCGCTGTTGACATCCAGGCTTTGCCCCATCACCATCTCAAATGCGCCCTTGGAGATTGCGGCGAGCGCATCCGTATGCGGGCAGAGTGAGAGTGCATAAAATGCCAGAGACAAGAGACCGTCTCCGGCGAGAATCGCGTTTGCCTCGCCGAACGCCTTGTGGTTGCTGGGCTTTCCGCGGCGCATGTCGTCGTTGTCCATCGCCGGCAGATCGTCGTGGATCAGAGAATAGGTGTGTATCATCTCCAGCGCGCATGCGGCAAGCTGCGCGTCTTGCGGTGCGCCGCCGCAGAGCTCGCAGGCCGCCATGCAGAGCGCGGGGCGGATGCGCTTCCCGCCGGAAAACACGCTATAGCCCATGCTTTCCTGCAAAATCGGCGCGCGTTCACCCTCGACAAGCAGCTCGCCGAGCTTCTTTTCCGTCAACTCAGAATAATACGTCAGGCGCTCACTCAGCATCGGGTTTTCCCTCCGTGTCGTTGAGGCGCGTGATAGTCGCCTCATAGGCATCCAGCTGCCGCTCACAGGTTTTCACGAGCGTCATGCCTTCTTCATACAAGCGGATCATCTCGTCGAGCGAGCCCTCCGCGCCTTCGAGTTTGCCGACGATATCCGAAAGCTTCTGCATGGCCTCTTCAAACCGTACTGATTGTTCCATGTTCCGTTTCCCTCCCATGGTCACTTGCCAACATTCTTCGTTACGTGCGCAATGCTTGCGCCTGCCGAACCGTCATGCATGCGGATGTTGACTGCGTCGCCCGTTTGCATGGTGCCAACGCCGCCAAGCGTGCGTCCGCTTGCGTCCGTTAAAATCGCGTAGCCACGAACCAGAACCGCGGAAGGATCGAGCGCGATGAGCTGCGCGCGCATGCGGGACAACTCTGTCCGCGCGCGGACAATCTGCTCCCGCGCACTACGAAAAGCACGCTCCCGCACAGCATCGAGCGACTGCCGCTCGCTCATGAGCCTGCTTTCGAGCAGTCGAAACGCCTTTGCCGAGGCAAAGAGTTTTACCGTTGCCCGCATGCGCTCCAACCTAGCACCGAGTGCGCGGCGCAAGCGCTCGCTTTGCAGACGCACCGCTTCATAGCAAGCGTCCATCTCCGGCACGGCAAGCTCCGCCGCGGCGGAAGGCGTTGGCGCGCGTAAATCCGCCACAAAATCCGCAATGGTAAAGTCCGTCTCGTGTCCAACCGCACTGATGACGGGAATCTCACTGTTGAAGATCGCCTCCGCAACAACTGGCTCGTTGAACGCCCAGAGGTCTTCCATGCTGCCACCGCCGCGACCGACGATGAGCACATCCGCCGCGTTTTTTTGATTC
>JAUYTF010000014.1 GCA_030695285.1 Eubacteriales bacterium
AGAAGCGCACTCTGCGTCGCCTTCCCTGGTTTCTCTACAAACTCAAACGCGGACTGTTCTGGTTTTACCTTGAGCACAGCGACGATCTGCCCAAGATCGAGCAGGACGTCGCTAACCCTTGCGTGCGCATGCGTATCGACGAGAACGACGGCTTCTGCATGCGCGTGCGCTATTACAACAACCGCATCGCGGTAGAGTTTTTTCACGTACTCACCGACGGCACGGGTGGGCAGGTCTTTTTGCAGACGCTGGTCGCCGAATACCTACGCCTGAAATACGGCGCGAACATTCCCAGGGGGGATAAGATACTAGACTGCTCCGAGGAACCCAAGCCGGCGGAGGCGGAGGACAGCTTTGCTGTCTATTCCGGCAAGATCACGCAGTCCCGCAAAGAGGTCAAGGCCTATCACATCAAGGGAACGGACGAGCACAACGGCTTTGTCCACATCATCACCGGCACGATGAACGCGGACGACGTGCTCGCCAAAGCGCGCGAAAAGGGCGTGAGCGCGACGGTGTATCTCACCGCGGCGCTGATCCTCTCCGTGGATGCCATCCAGCGCAGAAAGGTGCCGCGCATTCATCACTACAAGCCAGTCAAGGTCTCTGTTCCCGTCAACCTGCGAAACGTCTTTCCCAGCAAGACGCTCCGAAACTTTGCAAACTATGTCAACCCCGGCATAGACCCGCGTCTTGGCGAATATACCTTTGACGAGACGCTGAACATCGTGCATCACACGCTCGCGATGGAGGTTACCGAAAAGCTGCTCAACGTCAAGATCACCACCAACGTGCGATCCGAAAAAAACACCGTTTTGCGGCTGACGCCGCTGTTCATTAAAAACATGGCGCTCAAGTACGCCTATTCGCAGCTTGGCGAAGTGCTCGCATCCACCACGATTAGCAATCTCGGCGTGGCAAAGCTGCCGGAGGAGATGACGAAATACGTGCGGCGCATGGACTTTATCTTAGGCCCGCCGGCGGGTAACCGCGTCTGCTGCGCCGCGCTGACGTATCATGGCAGGCTTAGGATCAACTTTACGCGCACGATTGTAGAGCCCTTGCTGGAGCGCGAGTTTGTCACGCGGCTTGTCAAGCTCGGGATTCCTGTGAAAATTGAAAGTAATCAGCAGGATTGATTGGAACAACCAGCGGCACTTGCCGTTGACCGGCAGGAAATCGCAAGAAAAAATTTGTGATTCTTCGCCCGGAATACGAGATTCGCAAGAATTGCGGAGGGATTTTTTATGAGTTATTGTGTCAACTGCGGCGTAGAGCTGCAAAAGAGCGAGCCGCGCTGTCCGCTTTGCGGAACGGATGTATTAAACCCCAACGAAATGCCGGAAGAAAAGCCCATCCGTCCTTACCCGGCGCATGTGGAGCATCTCGATAAGAAGGTGGATCAGCGGTATATCGCCTCGTTTATCTCGCTGCTGCTGCTCATTCCGCTCTTTACGACAATGCTTGCCAACATCTTCGTAAGCAAGCAGCTTACGTGGAGCTATCTGGTGCTCGGCGGGGAGCTGGTGGCCTTTACCGTGTTTCTGCTGCCGATGATTACGCGCATGCCAAGGGTTTTGTATGCGGCGATCGACGCTGTGGCAATCGGTGTGTTGCTGCTGCTCATCCGCATACTCACGCAGAGCAACTGGAACTGGCTTCTGCTGCTTGGGCTACCGATTACGGCGCTGAGCGTGCTGATGTGCTGGTTTTTCTCCACGATGTCCTCGCCGAAATGCCGCATTCCGGTGCTCATTCGTTTCTCCTTTGCGCTGGCATGCGTAGGGCTGCTGGTGGTCGCTATTGAATTCCTCATCGGGCTGTATCTCAACGCGATCGCATGGCCGACATGGTCGCTGTATGTGCTCTTCCCCTGTCTTGTGCTCGCGAGCTCACTGCTGCTGCTCAACCGCAGAGCTAGGGTAAAAGAGGAGATTCGAAAGAGGTTTTACTTTTAAGGAAATTCGGCTTGCCGTTTCGGGCGCTGTCAAACACGACAGCGCCTTTTTTGCGCGAATAGAATTCTTATGCATGCGGGCGGATGATATCCGCCCCTACCAAGATTTCACCGAACCAATTGCGCGCGGAGGCTCTGAGAAACCCACCACCAATCCTGCATAGAGTTACATAATACGTCGTTTCTTTGTAGGGGCGGATATCATCCGCCCGCGCCATTCAGCACCAACAAAAAAAGAGGCTGTCCTTTTCGGGCAACCTCTTTCGTCGTACGATTCGTTTACTCTTTTTCTTCCGGCTTGTCTTCGGCTTCCGCTTTCGGCTCCTCCGGCTTTGTCTCTTCTTTTGCTTCGACGACTTCTTGCGTCGCCTCTGCTTTGTCTTTCCTTTTCTTCTTCGGCTCTTCCTCCACCGGAATCGGCAGATCGAGCACGGTCTTTTTCAGCGCGCCGAACTTCACGAGCAGCAGCAGCGCCGCGCCGCCGAGCATGATGAAAATGCTGATAAACTGGCTGGTGGAAAGCGCACCCACAGTGCCGCGATCATCCCTGCGGAAAAACTCGATGGCAAAACGCCACGCGCCGTAAAGCACCATGTACCAGCCAGAGACGGTGCCAAACGGTTTTTTCTTCGTGAGCCGCCAGACGAGAAACGCGCACAGC
>JAUYTF010000016.1 GCA_030695285.1 Eubacteriales bacterium
TCTGTGCCGCGGCGCTTGTGTCGATGGACTTCACCATGCCGTGCGCGATGGTCGAGTGAAAGATTTTTACGATGAGTGCGCTTTTGTCGGCGAGGTCGTCCGTATAGCGGGCGCGGCCCGTTACCTTGTCGATTGCGTCCACGCGCTTGACGCTTTTTCCTACTACCATAGTACCCTCCTGTGATTTGTGTAAAACCGGCGGCATCGCTCGGCATCGCCGATGATCGGCAGTATATTTCTTCGTATAACGGCTTGTTGATAGCGGCATTCAGGCTTTCTTGACCTGTGGCCTTGTTTCCGCAAAGAGATAAAAACACCTATTCATATATGAATATCATACTACGCAAGTCGAACGAAAACATAATGTTCAATAAAATGCTACGAGAAGATCACAGATTAAACAACATATATTATATAGACTGTTTTGTTTTTTGCGGTTGTGATGAAAGCAGGACTCCACCGGGATCATCAACTGATAAACGCAATGATAATAAAGCGGGTGATTACTCGCTTGTCTTGTTGAAAAACTCCATCTTGCGCACATCAAAGAGCCCCATGTCCGTCAGCCGTACATCCGGTATGACCGGAAGCGCGATGAAGGAGAGCGTGATGAAAGGATCGCTTTGCGTGCGGATGCCGAGTTGCTCCGCCGCCGCGAGCAGCTCCCGCTGGTGCTTGAGGATATTCTCCAGCGGCGCGTCGCTCATGAGCCCCGCAACGGAGAGCACGAGCTTTGCCAGCACCTCTCCGCCACTTACGACGACATAGCCGCCGCCGCACTCTTCGAGTACGTTGACCGCCGTGAGCATATCCGCGTCGTTATCACCCACGACAACAAGGTTGTGCGAGTCGTGCCCGACTGTGGTGGCGATGGCGCCGTTTTGAATGTCAAACCCTCTCAGGATGCCCAGTCCCACACGACCGGAGGCATGGTGGCGCTCTAGCACGGCAAGCTTGAGCAGGCCGTCTCTGGGGAAGAATTGGCCATTTTCGGTATAGACTTCCTCCGTGTCCAGCGCGGTGATGAGCTCTTTGGGGATCAGGCGGATGATATTCGTCTTTCCTGCAACCGGCATCTTGAAGACATCCGGCTTACGCGGGGCGAGGTGGACGCTGTTGTAAATCTTCGGGTCGGGCTTGATGTGCGTATCCACACTGGGCTCAAACACCTTGCCGTCGGTGATGACAAACTGCGGGTTAAAGTCCGTGAGGTTATCAAACAACACGAGATCCGCGCGGTATCCCGGCGCAACCGCGCCGTAGTGGCGGATGCCGTAGGTGTCCGCGGTGTTGATCGTTGCCATCTGAATCGCCTTGATGGGGGGAATGCCGTTTGCCACAGCGCGGCGCACGATGTAGTTGATATGCCCCTCCTCGCGAATATCGGAGAGGTGCTTATCGTCCGTGCAGAATGACATTCTGCGCGTGGGCAGGTTGTTTTCTGCAATCTTTTTCATGATCTCCTCGACGTTGCGGTTGGCAGAGCCGAGGCGCAGATGGATGCGAAGGCCTTTTCGGAGCTTTTCGAGCACTTCATCGTAGGTGATGCACTCATGATCCGTATACGGCCCTGCGACGCAGTAGGCGTTGAGCGCGTCGCCCGTCAGCGTGGGCGCATGCCCGTCGATGGGGTGATGCCGGAAGAGATGGAGCTTATCGAGTATCTCGCCGTCGCCTTCGACCGTAGCGGCATAGTCCATCATTTCGCCGAGTCCCAGCACCCGAGGGTGGCTGATGAAGGGCTCGAGGTCTCTGGCCGTGAGCTTTGCGCCGCTGGTTTCAAAGGCGGTCGCGGGCACGCACGAGGGAACCATAATAAAAACGGAAAGGGGAAGCCATTCCGTTTGGTCGAGCATATATTGAATTCCGTCCGAACCGCAGACGTTGGCAATCTCGTGCGGGTCGGCAATGATGGAAGTCGTGCCTTTTTCGAGAATCACATTGGCAAAGCGGGAGGGATGCGCCATCGAGGACTCGATGTGTACGTGTCCGTCGATCAGCCCGGGGCAGAGATATCCGCCTTTTGCGTCGATCTCCACGCGGCCGGTATACTCACCAACGCCGATGATGATGCCATCGCGCATGGCGACGTCGCCTTCTATGATTTCTTCCGTGAAAACATTGACGATCTTTGCGTTTTTGATGACTAGCGCAGCATTTCGGTTGGCCGCGTTGAGGATGGCGGCGCGTAGACGTGACTTTTGCATAATGCTCACCCACCTTTTTGTTAGTATAGCACAAAGATTGTTAGATGCAAATACTTTGCAGGAAGAAATTCGTGTGTTAAAATGAAATCAGACATTGTTATGTCGCAGATCTTACCACTTGTTTCCGGCGCTTCTCAACAGCAGCAGATCGAACACTTGACCGACTTTCTCCCAACCTTATACCAGCAGCATTTTCGACGAAATCAACTTACGCAAGGAGGCGAAGAACCGATGCGAACCCTCATACAAAACGGAACGCTCGTACGCAGTCAGGGGATAGAGCAGGCGGATATCCTCATCGAAAACGGGTTTATCAAGCGGATTGCCGCGGGCCTCAATGAGCAGGCGGATGAAGTGATCGACGCAGGCGGCAAACTCGTCTTCGCGGGCTTTATCGACACGCATACGCATCTTGACCTCGACCTTGGCGTAACGGTCACGGCGGATAATTTCATTACCGGCTCGCGCGCGGCAGTGCTCGGCGGCACGACCACCGTGCTGGATTTTGCCACGCAGGATCGCGGCATGACCATGCAGGACGCGCTCGATCT
>JAUYTF010000024.1 GCA_030695285.1 Eubacteriales bacterium
CTGGCGATGCTCATGGAGCGCATGGGCGCGGATTTCGTCATCGCAGAGGGCAGCGAAGCGGGCGGACACATCGGCGAGCTCACCTCTATGGTGCTCTGGCCGGATATCGCGCGCAGCGTGAGCATTCCTGTTGTGGCGGCGGGCGGCATCTTCGATGCGGCCGGCGTTGCCGCGGCGTTCTGCCTCGGCGCAAAAGGCGTTCAGGTCGGCACGCGCTTTATCCTCGCCGAGGAGTGCACCGCGCACACGGAGTATAAAGAGCGCGTGATCCGCGCAAAGGACATCGACAGCAAGGTGACAGGCCGCATCACGGGCCATCCCGTGCGCTTGCTGCGTAGCCCCTTGCAGCGCGAGATTGCGGGCGCGGAATATGGGCCTGACGGCGCGGCGGCGGTGGAAAAGCTCGGCGAAGGGTCTCTCATGCGCGCGGTGCTCAATGGAGACAAGGAGCGCGGCTCGTTCATGGCGGGACAGTGCGCCTGCATGTGCGATCGCGTGCAGCCAGCTGCTGAGATCGTGCAGGAGCTGTTTGACCCCGCGCAGATCAAAGCTGTGCTGACAAAAACGATGGCAAGTCTGGAGGCAGACGCATGAAAACGGCATTGCAGATCAAAGCTGTGCTGACAAAAACGATGGCGAGCCTGGAGGCGGACGCATGAAGACGGCATTCTTATTTCCCGGTCAGGGGTCTCAGACCCCCGGCATGGGAGCGGACTTATATTTAACCTATGGCCGTTACCGCGAAGCCTTCGACCGCTGCGAAGCAGGGGCAAACATCGATCTAAAACAAGCCTGCTTTAAAGGTGAGGGCATGGACGGCAGCGATGTGATTCAAGCCGCGATCTATACCCATTCGCTCGCGACGCTGCGCTTGTTGGAGGCAGCAGGCGTGCAGGCGGACGTTTTAGCCGGGCTTTCGCTCGGCGAATACACCGCGCTGGCCGCATCCGGAGTTCTCTTAGACGCGCAGGGTGCCTCGCTGGTCAGGCGGCGCGGCGCGGTCATGGACGGCGCGGTGCCTCCCGGAACAGGCGGCATGCTCTCTGTCGTCGGTCTGACGCTGGAGCAGGTGGAATCTACCATTGTCCCGTTTGCTAACGTGTTTGTCGCAAATCATCTTTCCGAAACGCAGATCACGCTCGGCGGGCTGCTCGGCGAACTCGCCGAAGCGAAAGCTGCGCTGGAGGCGGCGGGAGCAAGGATGGCCGTCATGCTCGCTATGAAAGGCCCTTCGCACTGCCCGCTGCTGAACTTGGCGGCGGAGCGGTTTTCCGCGGAGCTTGCGGGAGAGATATTCGGCGAACCGAGCGGCGTGGTTTACAGCAACGCGCTCGGTGCGCCGTATCCCATAGGCGCGGACTATCGTGCGCTGCTTTGCGCACAGATGAACACGCGTGTGCGCTGGCATGACTGCATCGAGGGCATGCTCGCTGGCGGGGTCACCCGCTTTGTCGAGATCGGCCCCGGCGGTGTGCTGACAAAGATGCTCAAGCGGCGCGTTGGGCGCGACATCGCGCTCTTTAGCGTGCAGGACGAGGCCTCCTTAAAGGCGTTCCTCCGCGCGGAAAAAGAGGGCGGCGCATGAGCGAAGTGGCATTGGTGACGGGCGGATCGGGTGGTATCGGCGGCGCTATCTGCCTGCAGCTCGCAAAAGACGGCTACGACGTCTGCGTACACTACAACAGCAACCGCACGGCGGCGGAGGAAATTTGCCGCGAGATCGAAGCAATCGGCAGGCGCGCCGTCGCGCTCGGCGGCGATCTTAGCGACTCGGAAGCGTGCGCCAAACTCGTTCAGGAGTGCGTGGAATCGCTGGGCGGTTTAGATGCGCTCGTCAACAACGCGGGGCTCACCTGCGACGGGCTGATGATGCGCATGACGGACGAGCAGTATCACAAAGTGCTGCGTGCAAATCTCGACAGCTGCTTTTTCATGACGCGCGAGGCGATCAACATTATGGCGCGCGAAAAACGCGGCAGGATCGTCAACATCACGTCCGTGGTGGGGCTCACCGGAAACACAGGACAGGCGAACTATGCCGCGAGCAAGGCGGGCATGGTCGGGCTGACGAAGTCCGCGGCCAAAGAGGTTGCCCGCTGGGGCATCTGCGTCAATGCGGTGGCGCCCGGCTTTATCGAGACCGCGATGACCGACGCCATGAGCGAAATAGCGCGGGATGCGCTCAAAAAGAGCATCCCTATGCGCCGCATCGGCAAATCGGAAGACGTTGCAGCCATGGTCTCGTTTCTCTGCTCCGACGGGGCAGGATACGTGACCGGGCAGGTGTTTGTGGTAGACGGCGGCATGGCAATGTAGCCAGAGCCGCAACACAAGGAGGAATTTGGGTATGGAAGTTTATATCACCGGAGTTGGCGCGGTGTCTCCACTGGGTATGACCGCGCGGGAGAGCTTCTCAGCCGCGGTTGCCGGCAAGAACGGTATCAGCTCACCGGAGCAGTTTTCGGCGGATGTGACGCAGATCTTCGCCGCAGGCCAGGTCAAAGATTTTACGCCGGAGCCGTATGTCAACAAGCGCGAGGCCAAGCGCATGGCGCGCTTTACGCAGATGGCGATTGTCGCCGCGGCGCAAGCCTGGGAAGAAGCGGGGCTCAAGCCCGAAGACTATGATCCGGAGCGCGTGGGCGTTGTGCTCGGTAGCGGCATGGGAGGCTTAGACGTCATCTGCGAGCAGCACAGCGAGCTCGTCAACAACGGACCCAGGAGCGTATCATCGTTCTTCATCCCCAAAGCGATTGTCAACACCACGGCGGGGCTCATCGCGATTCGCTACGGACTGAATGGCCCCTGTTATTCCATCGTGACCGCGTGCGCTTCCGGCGCGGATGCCATAGGCCACGCGTACTATGCCGTGCGCGAAGGCAGAGCGGATGCGATGCTGGTCGGCGGCGCGGAGTCGGTGATGATCGAACTGGCGGTGCAGGGGTTCCATCAGATGGGCGCGCTGACCGAAAGCGATGATATCACCCGCGCGAGCATTCCGTTTGACAAAGAGCGTCAGGGGTTCGTGATCGGCGAAGGCGCGGCGTTTTTGCTGCTGGAGAGCGAAAAAAGCGTGAGAAAACGCAGCGGAAAACCGCTTGGTTCTCTTGCGGGCTATGCGCAGACCTGCGACGCGCACCACATCACAGCCCCCCAGCCGGAGGGCAAGCAGGCAGCGCGCGCCATGGCGGAGGCCATGCGCGACGCGGGCATCTCCGGAGAACAGGTCGGCTATATCAACGCGCACGGCACGAGCACACCGCTCAACGACGCGACGGAAAGCGCGGCAATTGAAGCTTGCTTTGGCGAACACGCGAAAGCGCTCAAGGTCAGCTCCACCAAGTCCATGACCGGGCATATGCTGGGCGCGGCAGGCGCGTTTGAGGCGGTACTCTCGCTGCTCGCGCTCAACGAGGGCATCGCGCCCCCGACCATCGGGCTGGAAGAAGAGGACGAGGTCTGCCGCCTGAACTACGTCAAAGGCAAGGCGCAGAAGATAAGCAGCGACTACGCGCTCTCCAACTCATTTGGATTTGGCGGGCACAACAGCTGCCTCGTGCTCAAGCGCGGCGGGAGGTAACACACGCATGGATAGCAACGAATCAGAAAACAGGACATCAGAAATCTTTGGAATCGAAGCGATCAAGCAGATCCTGCCACACCGCGAGCCGTTTTTGATGGTGGATCGCGTGGACGAGCTCATCCCCGGCGTGTCGGCAAAAGGCGTAAAAGCCGTCTCCGGCAACGAATGGTATTTTCAGGGGCATTTCGACAAAAAGAAAGTCATGCCCGGCGTGCTGATCGTCGAGGCGCTCGCGCAAGCGGGCGGCATCGCGTTGCTCACGCAGGAGGATATGCGGGGCAAACTCGCCTTCTTAGGCAAGCTCAGCAACGCGCGCTTCTATGCGCCCGTTGTGCCGGGGGATCTGTTGGAGCTGGACTCACAGA
>JAUYTF010000032.1 GCA_030695285.1 Eubacteriales bacterium
TTCAGGGTATGGAAGAACTTGGTCTTGGCAGCGATCCCTCCACACTGAAGGTGACATTCTCGCTCGCGGGTACCAGCGAATGGTTCCGCACGCTTGGCGAGTATCTCCAGCAGGCATATAAAGAACAGCTGGGCGTCAACATGGAGATAGCCTACTCGGAATGGGGCATTTTCTACGACAATGTACTCAATGGCAACTATCAGATTGGTTTCATGGGCTGGGGTGCGTATTATAATGATCCTTACGATGTGCTGAGCCTGTTTGTTTCGAGCTATGATGCAATCGAGACCGGCTGGGGCAATGCGAAATATGACGAGCTGATCAAAGCGGCAGCTGGCGAAATGGATGAAGCGAAGCGACTCCAGGACTACATCGACGCGGAAACAATCCTTATCAAGGACGAATGCGTCGCTTGCCCTCTTGCGACCTGGCAGAATCATGCATTCTATCGTCCATTTGTCTATGGGTATGCTACGCTGGGATTCTCTAACGACGGATTTAAGTACATGTATACCAGCGGCAGATAATCCGGTACAATCACAACAACGGTCAAATTTAAGGGGAGGCGGCGCTCCGGCGCTTCCTCCCTTTGATAAGGGGGATCCTGCGGCTTGTTCAAATACATCGTCAAACGCGTTCTGTATATGCTGCTCACCATCTTTCTCGTCGTAACGCTGACGTTCTTTCTTATGCGCTCAATCCCCGGCGATCCGCTTGCGAACATGGCAAGAGCGCTGCCCGAGCAGACGCGGCAAAACTTTTACGCCAAGTACGGTCTGGATCAGCCGCTTTTTCAGCAGTATCTGTATTACCTGAAAAATCTTTGTGGCGATCTCGGCGAAAGCGTCGTATACCCCGGCAGGTCGGTGCAGGAGACCATACTATCGACTTCGCCGGTTTCCGCTTCGGTCGGCGGAATCGCTCTAGTGCTTGGCCTTGTGCTCGGGGTTGGCCTGGGCATCATTGCGGCGCTCAAGAAGAACCGATGGCCGGACTATCTTGTTACGTGCATCGCGATTATGGGCATCACCATTCCGGTGTTCGTACTGGCTTCGCTTCTGCAATACCTGTTTTCAGTCAAGCTTGGGTGGCTGCCGACCTCCGGCTGGGGAGAAGGTAAGCATATGGTGATTCCGGTGATTGTGCTTTCCTTCGGAACCATCGCCACTTACGCGCGATTTACCAAATCCAGCATGCTGGATGAAATGAACCAGGATTATGTTTTGACCGCGCGCTCCAAGGGGCTCACCCGGTTTCAGGTAATTACGCGGCATGTGCTTCGCAACTCCCTTCTGCCCGGCATTACAATCCTCGCGGGTAGGATTGTCGGCATCTTTACGGGTGCGTTTGTCGTGGAACGCATGTTCAGCATCCCCGGCATTGGGTTCTACTATATCAGTTCGATCAACAACAACGATTATTCTATGACGCTGGGCACCACGATATTCTATGCTGTTCTGTTTGTGGTGATGCAGCTTCTGACTGATATCGTATATGTTCTGGTTGACCCGCGTATCCGTCTCGCGGGTGAGAAATAGAGGTGCGTGTAATGGAAAA
>JAUYTF010000042.1 GCA_030695285.1 Eubacteriales bacterium
GCGTTGCGGCGAAACAGCAGCGAGAACGCAGCCGCAAGCAGCGAGACATGCAGGCCAGAAACCGCAAGTAGATGCGCAATGCCCGTGTCCCGAAAGGCGGTGATCATCTCGTCTTCAATATCCGAAACGTCACCCAGTATCATGCCCTTTGCTTCACCCGGCGCGTTCGGGAAAAGCAGCTCAATGCGGTTTCCGATGGTTTCGCGTAGATCGAGCAACGCGCCGTACACATCCGGCGGAGACTGCCAGAGCACGCTTGCGGTCCCGCGCGAAAACGCGACGGCGAACACACCGCGATAACGGTCGTTGAGGCGGTATTTCTCGTCGGAGGCAACGACACTAGCGTTGGATGAAATCACCTGCCCGTAGGCGGGCGACTCTATAAAATCGGCGAACAACCGCAATCGTCCGGAGACCGGAACGCCGTCAAGCGTTGCATCCGCAAGATAGACGCGATAGCTTCCGTCCTCACGCGCTTCCGGCGTTTCGCAGATTCTGCCCTGCACCGTACCGGAGCCGACGGGCACAGAAACGGGGGCCGCAAGGGCGACGCGCACGAATCCAAGCGCCATACAGACGAGGAACACCGTCCACATCGCCTTTTTGAGGATGCGCGCGGCAAGGGCGCAACCGAGCAGCACGAGAGAAGCAATCATCGCATGGGAGAGAGAGAACCCGTCGCCAATCAGCAGCCCGAAGAGCAGCCCAAGCGCGGCGACGGCGACCGGTCGCGCGTGAAACAGTGGCGGGTTTTTTGCCTCCAGTGTTTGTGCGTTTTGCACGTTAATATTGGTTTGTTCGAGGTGGTTTTTCTGTCGCATCGGGTTGAGTTAATCATACAAGATGTCGTTTGTCAATTGCGAATTGAACGCCGTTTTTGCGCCGTTCGCGTAGTTCGTATCCTCCAAAAAATACATGATTTGAACCACCATTCCCGAAAATGATATAATGAGTAAGTTATCAGGATTTTTTCCGCGTTTTCCCGACGCGGACGGACAGGATGCATACAAGATGAAATGGCTGGAAATCTGCGTCTACACCACCGACGCGGGGCTGGATGCGGTGACGTTTGCGTTTTCCAATGCGGGGCTCGATCAGGTGAGCATCGAGGAGAGCCATGAGCGCGCGATGGCGTTTTTAAACGAGCGCGTGGTCTATTGGGACTATGCGGACGCGGACAAGGTCGGCGTGGACGAACCCTGTGTGAAGGCGTATGTCGCCGATGTTCCGGAGAGCCAGTCAGTGCTGGAGGACGTCAAACGCGGGATTGCGCAGTTGCGCGAAAGCGATCTTGGCTACGACGCAGGCTCTCTTTCCGTCGTGGTCAACCGTATGGACGACGCGGACTGGGAGAACAACTGGAAAGCCTACTATAAACCGCTCAAAATCGGCAAGCGGCTGTATGTGCTGCCTTGCTGGATTGAGGAGAGCGCGCCGGACAACCGCGTGACGCTCAAGCTCGACCCCGGCGTGGCGTTCGGCACCGGCGAGCACCACACCACAAGGATGTGTCTTGAGCTGCTCGAAACCGTGGTCAAACCCGGCGACGACATGCTAGACCTCGGCTGCGGCAGCGGGATTCTCTCAGTCGCATCGGTTTTATTGGGGGCAAAGCACGCAGTCGCGGTGGATATCGACCCTGTCGCCGAGCATGTCGCCCTCGAAAACGCCGCGATGAACGGCGTGGACTCAGCGCAATACGACGTACTGATCGGCGATCTGCTCACAAACGAGGCGCTGCAAACACGCATCCGCCGCGGCTACGACGTGGTGGCGGCAAATATCGTCGCGGGGGTGATCATCGCCATCGCGCCGTTTGCTAAAACCTGCTGCAAGAAAGGTGCGCCGTTTATCGTCTCCGGCATCATCGACGAGCGGGAGGAAGAGGTCAAGCAGGCGCTGATTCGCGCGGGCTTCACGGTTGAGGAGATTTTACGCAGCGAGGGCTGGGTCGCGATGCTGCTTAGGGCGTAAACGCGTACGATTTTTGTTATGCGGGCGGATGATGTCCGCCCCTACAAAGATTTTTACTTACCCAAATCGAAAAGGACGTTTTCATGCGCAGATTTTTTTGCGACAACATCACAACCGAAACCGCCACCATCACGGGTGACGACGCGCACCACATCTCCCGCGTGCTCCGCATGAAGGCGGGGGATGCGCTCTCGCTTTGCGACGGCGCGGGAAACGAATTTGACGCGGTGATTGCCACCGTTTCGCCGGAGGCGGTCGTCTGCACGGTGGGCAACAAGCACGCGAGCGAGGCGGAAAGCCCCGTGCGCGTCACGCTGTTTCAGTGCCTGCCAAAGACGGACAAGATGGAGCTGATCGTGCAAAAATGCACGGAGCTCGGCGTGTTCGCTATCGTACCCGTGCATTCCGTGCGCTGTGTGGTGGTGCCGGGCAAAGATTATGACAAAAAGCGCGAGCGCTACAGCCGCGTGGCTTTGGAGGCGGCAAAGCAGAGCCGCCGTGCGATGGTGCCGCAGGTTTTGCCGCTGATTAAGCTCAAAAAGATCGACATAAAATCGTTCGACCTGTTCTTGATCGCCTACGAGGACGAAAACGCGCGAACGCTCAAGCAGGCGCTGCGCGGCGCGAACACGCCCGCCACAATCGCAATCCTCATCGGGCCCGAAGGCGGTCTGGAGGAGGACGAAGTCGCCCAACTCACCGCCGCCGGAGCTGTGAGCGTCTCTCTCGGCCGCCGCATCCTACGCACGGAAACCGCGGGCATGGCGATGCTCGCGCAGACGCTATACGAGGTAGAAGCATGAGGGCGAAAAGAACAATTCCATCGTATGAGCGATTTGAGGTAGAAGCATGAGGGCAGCGCTGACGACGCTCGGCTGCAAAGTAAACCATTACGAGACCGAGGCCATGCGTGAGCTCTTCGTGCAGGACGACTGGGAGATCGTCGGTTTTTCGGAGTTGGCGGATGTCTACGTG
>JAUYTF010000044.1 GCA_030695285.1 Eubacteriales bacterium
CGTCGTAGTTGATGACCAGATCGATGTTATCCATATTGATGCCGCGCGCGGCAACGTCGGTCGCAACCAGCACAGGCGTTTTTCCTGCGCGGAAGTCGCGCATGATGATGTTGCGCTGGTTCTGGCTCAGGTCGCCATGTAGGCAGGCGGAGGATAGACCTGAATCGATGAGCTTTTTCGTGACGGCCTTCACCCTGTGGCGTGTATTGCAGAAGATCAGCGTCAGGCGTGGGGACGTTTCCTTCATGATGTACGACACGGTATTGATCTTGCCGCCCTCCGGTGTATGGATGCTCATCTGCTGCACGGTCTTTGTGGGCTCGTTCCGCTCGCCAACTTCGATGGTCTTGGGCTTTGTGAGATAATTTTGCGCAATGCCGGAGATCTCCTTGCTCATGGTGGCGGAAAACAGCATCATCTGGCGCTCGTCGGGGATGCTGCCGAGAATCCACTTGATATCCGGCAGAAAGCCAAAGTCGAGCATCTCGTCCGCTTCATCGAGCACGACGAACCGGATGTTGTTGAGTTTGAGCGCGTTCTGACCGATGAGGTCCTTCACGCGGCCGGGCGTGCCGACGACGACCTGCGCGCCGCCGCGCAGCGCCTGAATCTGAATGTTGGAGGACTGCCCGCCGTAGATGGACACGGTGCGCATCTTCTTATGCTGGGAGAGCTTCTTAAAGACGGCTGTGGTCTGCAGCGCGAGTTCGCGCGTGGGGCAGAGGATCAGCGCCTGCGGTTTTCTGTTGTCAGGGTTGATGCGCTCGATGATCGGGATAGCGAACGCTGCGGTTTTGCCTGTGCCCGTCTGGGCGATGCCGACGAGGTCGCGCCCTGCGAGCAGCGCTTCGAGGCTCTGCTCCTGAATCGGGGTCGGGGTTTCGTAGCATGCTTCTACTAGGGTTTGCTGCATTTCAGCGGTTAAGAGTTCTGTGTAATTCATTTCCTGTTCTTTCTGTTCCGTGTTTCCATAAAAATAAGACCATGCCTACCGAAATGGGCATCGTCTTCATAAAAAGAACGGTGTCCCGTGGGGCTGTCGCTATTGATACGTCGGAGCCGGAACGCTCCGAGCCGTATGGCAAGTGTTGTGTTTTTCTTGCCAGGGCGTATCATAAATGCGACAGACAACGGGAGTTCGTACGAAATAGTAGGAATCGTTTCGAGTCAAATTGTATCCCCTGCACTTCTTCAACAGGGGCGCTGCATCACAATACTGTGCTAGGTTAGCACACTCGTTCGCATTTGTAAAGCAAAGATTGTGTGACGGAGGAGCAGATAAGACCTACGCGGTTATTTTTGAAGAAGCAAAGATTGTGTGACGGAGGGGTGGACTAAGGGATATCAGGCGTTTCATACGCTTTCCATTAGAGCGATCTGCATCTCGCGCATCTCGCGCACTTTCTTAATATCCCGCGGCAACATGCGGTTGACAAGCTTGACCGCGTATTCGGAGGCGATCAGCGCGTGGCGCTTGACGTGCGGCGTTGCGGCGATCTGACCCAGCGTGCGGTAGACGAGGACGTAGACCGGGTCTGTTTCTTCGCGTGCGAGGCGGTGCAGCGCAAATGCGATCTGCCGCGCTTCCTGAAACTTCGCCGTTCCCTCCTGCCAGGCATGGCTGACGGAAAAGCACGCATCGATGGTGCCGTTTCGCGGCATGCCGGTTAAGGTCATCACGTGCTCGGCAAGCAGGAGGCTATAGCGAGAGACATCCTGATGGCTTTTCGTCTCGTAGATCGAAATCAGCTTCTCCTTGAGCGCTGGAATGTCGTCGAGCTTCTTGATGATGGTAACGCCTTCGAGTTCGTTTGCGTGTTTCATGCGCTTCTTCACCTCGTTTGCTTTTTGTTTTCGTGCGCGTTGTCTAGAAGAATAAAAGAAGGGAAAAGCTATTATAGCACACAAAACGCCCCTCTTGCGAAGGGCACTTTGTGCTTCAGATCAATTACTTGCGGAAGCAGTCACTGCGCTCACAAAACAATAGAAAAATTGTTTTTCTAATTGATCTTATTCCATTTCTCGTACAAAAAAACGCCCCTCTTGCGAAGGGCGCTTTGTGCTTCAGGCTTTCGCGGAAGCAGTCACTGCACTCACAAAACAATAGAAAAATTATTTTTCTAATTGATCTTATTCCATGCCTCGTACAAAAAAACGCCCCTCTTGCGAAGGGCGCTTTGTGCTTCAGATCAATTACTTGCGGAAGCAGTCACTGCAGTAAACAGGACGGTCGGAGCGGGGCTGGAAAGGAACTTTGCACTGCACGCCGCAGCCTGCGCAGGTTGCGTCATACATCTGACGGTCGCCGCCGCCACGGGGTGAGCTCTGCTTGCGGGCAGTACGGCAGCTCTTGCAGCGCTGGGGTTCATTGGTGAAGCCCTTTTCTGCGTAGAACTCCTGCTCGCTGGCGGTGAAAGTGAAGCTGGCGCCGCAATCTTTGCAGGCAATGTTTTTGTCGCTGAACATGGAAATACCTCTTTCGTTTTTGATGGTTCTAGTTCTGGTGTACCCGTTCAATCACATTCATCTTTCGTGAATGGTTGCATCCTTGCTTGGGGTGGCGGCTTGAGGCTCCGGAATAAAACGAAAAAGGATCGTCTGTTTTCGCGAAATCAAGTTGCCCTCGACCCGATTAATACGCCGCGTTGACTCTCGCCAATGCACTCTTATCAAAAAACACATGTGCCCAATCATCAAATAACAGATGATCAGCATACATGTGCGGTCAAAGCAATTATTTTGAATACTGGTTGACTATAACATAAAGTATTTCGTATGTCAATTATTTCATGATAACAATCTGAAATAATGCATATGCAGGCGTGCTTTCCGAGATTTCTGCCATTTTGGGGCAGAAAAGGAGCGCATATCCCTCCGGATATGCGCTCCATGCGGCTTGGTTTCTTGCCAATGCCGGCAATTAAATGGCGTTGACGCGCGCTTCGAGGGCTGCGAGCTGATCGACGAGCGCTTTGGGCATCTTTGCGCCGTAATTGGCATAATGCTCCTTGATAGACTCGACTTCCGCCTGCCATTCCTCTTTTTCGAGGTGGAAGAGTTCTTCCATGGCTGCGTCGGAGACGTTGAGCCCGTCGAGGTAGAGGTCTTCCTTCTTGGGCAGGTAGCCGATGGCGCTCTTGACTGCGTCCACTTTACCGTTGACGCGTTCGACGACCCACTTGAGCACGCGGCTGTTCTCGCCAAAGCCCGGCCAGAGCCACTTGCCGTCCTCGCTCTTGCGGAACCAGTTGACATAGAAGATCTTGGGCAGCTTGTCTTCCGTGGAATTTGCGCCGACGTTGAGCCAATGCTGCAGATAGTCGCACACGTTGTAGCCGATGAATGGCAGCATCGCGAAGGGATCGCGTCGAACCTGACCGATTTTGGCGGAGATGGCGGCGGCGGTGATCTCAGAGCCCATGATGGAGCCATCGAACACGCCATGCGTCCAGTCAAAGCTCTGGTGCACGAGCGGGATGGTGCGCGGGCGGCGTCCGCCGATCAGGATTGCGGAGATCGGCACACCGGCGGGATCTTCCCACTCGGGCGCGATGCAGGGGCATTGCGACGCGGGAGCAGTGAAGCGGGCGTTTGCATGTGCGGCGAGCTCTTTCGATTCGGGCGTCCAGTCCTGACCCTTCCAGTCGATGGCATGCGCGGGTGCGGGTTTCTCGATGCCTTCCCACCACACATCGCCGTCGTCCGTGAGGGCAACGTTTGTGAAGATGGAGTTCTTGTCTACGCTGCGCATGGCGTTATAGTTAGAGTTGTCGGAGGTGCCGGGCGCAACGCCGAAGAAACCGGCCTCGGGGTTGATGGCGTAGAGACGGCCATCCGCACCGAATTTCATCCAGGCGATATCGTCGCCGACGGTCTCGACTTTCCAGCCGGGGATAGTCGGGATCAGCATCGCGAGGTTTGTCTTGCCGCAGGCACTCGGGAAAGCGCCGGCGATGTAGGTCTTATTGCCCTCTGGGTCAGTGAGGCTGAGGATGAGCATGTGCTCTGCCAGCCAGCCTTCGTCACGCGCCTGGACGGACGCGATGCGTAGCGCGAAGCACTTCTTGCCCAGCAGCGCGTTTCCGCCGTAGCCGGAGCCGTAGGACCAGATCAGACGCTCTTCGGGGAAGTGGCTGATGTATTTCTGTTCGATCGGGGCGCAGGGCCACGGAACATCCTTCTCGCCTTTTTCCAGCGGCGCGCCGACGGAATGCAGGCACGGCACGAATTCGCCTTCGCCCAGCGTTTCCAGCACCTTGGCTCCCATGCGGGTCATGATGCGCATGTTGACGACAACATAGGGACTGTCGGTGATTTCAATGCCGATCTTGGAGATGGGCGAGCCGATGGGGCCCATCGAGAACGGAATGATGTACATCGTGCGGCCATGCATGCAGCCCTTGTAGAGCCCGCTCATGGTCTTCTTGAGCTCGACCGGATCGACCCAGTTGTTGGTCGGGCCCGCATCCTCCTGCTTCACGCTGGCGATGTAGGTTCTGTTTTCCACGCGGGCTACGTCTGAAGGATCGCTGCGGAAGAGATAGCAACCGGGGCGCGTCTCGGGATTGAGCAGGGTTGTACCACCGCCGGCAACCATTTCGGCAAGCAAGCGATCGTTTTCTTCCTGGGAACCGTCGCACCAGTAAATCTGGTCGGGTTCGCACATGTCCTGGACCTCCTTGATCCATGCGAGAAGTTTCTTGTTGTTTGTCATTTTTTCGGCACCTTTCTTCTGGGAGTATGGTTTTATGGTAAAACTTGAATGTTTGTTTTTATAACCCTGCCGTCGGCACCTTTCTTCTAAAAGTATAGTTTTATGGTAAAACTTGAAAGCGGGTTTTTCATCTTTTGCAGCGGCACCTTTCTTTCGTGAGTAGGTTATATGGAAAACGAAAGAATCAAAAATTGCGAGGGCGGCATCCGTCATAGCTTTATGGAATTGACGGACTCCATGCGAGAAACTGCAAAAAGACGGAGTTTTTCAGGTGATTGGTGACGACAGCGATGCGGTACTGCGGCATAAAATACGGAAACATATGGAGAGCGCCTGCCGATATTGAAGGAAAACACGGCTTATTACGCGCGTCATGCGCAATCTTCACCAAATATATGATACACCGATTTATCAAGCAAGGCAAATGTTTCGTCACAAATTTTCCTGAGAAATATTTCTTTTCGGGCGCTCAAAACGGGATGCAGGAAATTATGCAGCTTATCCTGCAATTATGCGCCGGGAAAAATGCAATTCGCGATTTTTTTTGAAGGAAATCCGTAATGGGAGATTTTTTTCGGGCTGTCGCCCAATAGGAAAAACATCAGGCAACGAAAAACGGAGGGGGTACGCCCTCCGTTTTCACATGGTCAGGTTTTAGTTTGGAGGAGACAGGAGCATCAATCGTAGACGAGCAGCGCGATGGCCGGTTCGTCAATGTTCGTTGCGTTGTACCACTGCGCGCCGGTGTCCACATCGGCAACGGCTTCGCCCATGGCTGCTTTATACGCCAGCTCGACGGCCTTGTAGCCGATCTGGTACGGATCCTGCGTGACCGAGCCGTAGAACCAGCCATTGCGAATGGCGTTCTTCTGCGCGGTGCCGGCATCGAAGCCAGCCACGACGAGGTCGGCATACTTGCCGCCGTCGGCTAAGTCTTCACCGTCTGCGGTCGCTGCGAGCAAGCCCACGACTGCACCTTCATTGGAGCAGAAGAGCGCGCCGATGCCCGAGGTTGCGAGCAGGGAGTTCGCGGAGGTCTGCAGGGAGGTTGCTTCCGTCGTTGCGGAGACTTCCACGCGGATAATGATCGCAGCGCCGTCAACCTTGGCTTCCCACTTGGTGTGGCCTTCCACAGAGACGAGGCCCGGCTGGTAGGTTTCCGCGATTTCCGTCATCTTGTTGACGAAGCCTGTGGTGCGGCCGGTGACGGAGGCGGAGACCGCATCCTGGCTCAGGCAGCCGATCACGAGGGGGTTTTCCGGGGTTGCAGCCTGCATCTTGGCGACGAGGTCGGCATTTTCGCCAAACTTCTCGGCGGCGAGCGCTGCTGCGTTTTCGTTGTTGGTGGAAGCGGTGGCTTTCACAGCGCCGGTTTTGTCATCCGGAACGCCGGAGTCAAAGCCGATGACCGGAATGCCCTTTTCAACGCACTCTTCGAGGATCTCGGTAACGGCCTCGGTGGAGAGAG
>JAUYTF010000051.1 GCA_030695285.1 Eubacteriales bacterium
CATTTACGCCATCATCGTTGTGCTGGGCATTGTTGCCATCATCCTTCAAAACAGAATGGAAAAAAAAGCGCCCAAAGCGGTACAAGCGTAGCGATCAACACGCTGCGCTCATCTCCGTTTGAGAACGCAAAAAGGGGGCTGTCCAGAAAAGGCGGCCCCTTTGTGCACCTTGTATGCGGGCGGATGATATCCGCCCCTGCAAAGACGTAAAATACGATATATGATTTCGTTTTCCCCTGAGAACCAGTTTTTTTGGAAATTTCGTTTGCTAGCACGCCGCATATCTTTGTAGGGGCGGATATCATCCGCCCGCGCTCCCGCATACAAAAGGGGCTGCCTTTTCTGGACAACCGCTTCTTTTTGCAACTTACCATGTAGGCCTCTTTCATCGGCAATCCATCTTTCAGCACTAGCTCTACGCCACATCGTAACTATTCTGTTTACACATCGTAATATTCGGATTATAATCAAACCGAGGTGATTGTTTTGATCCTGACAGACAAGCTGGACGTGCTGCTCGAAGAGCATAATCTCAATAAATTTCAGCTCTCCGCGCAGTCCGGCCTCCCATATACCACCATTGTAAGCCTCTATGAGAAAGGTGCGGAAAACGCAAAGCGTTCCACACTGCTCGCACTCGCGCGGTTTTTCAACGTCTCTCTCGACTATCTCGCGGACGACGAAGTGCAGGAGCGCGGCACGCGCATCGTTGCCTCAGCGGGGCATTTCGACGTGAGCCGTCTTACACCGGAAGGGCGCGAGCGTTATGAAGAATACATCGAGTTTCTGGCCGACAAATTTACGAAATAGAGCAACCTCCGACACCAACCACATGAAAGGAGCGTGACGGGGATGGACCGAATCGAAGAACTCACCGTAGAGGCAGGCGAACGCGGCATCGATGTGCATGAGCGTGAGATTCCTGTTCCCGGCATGTCTGCCGCTTACATCAAAACCGAAACCGGCGAGCACATCGTGATCCGGCATGATGGCACGCAAGCGGAGCGCGCCTGCTGGCTGGCGGAGGAGCTCGGGCATCACTATACCGGCTCTGACCGGCGGCTGCATTACAACGCGGCGGACGACTGGCGCGCCGAGGCGAAGGCGCGCAAATGGGCGCACGACCGCCTACTCTCGCCGGAAGCAATCCGCACCGCCGCGCGCAACACAGACGACATCTATGAAATCGCCTTTACGCTCAATGTCAGCGTGGAGTTTTTGCGCGAGTCCATCGACTGGTACATGGCGCGCGGCCTCTGGGCGCCGGATGTTCCGCCGGAAGCAACAGGCGAGACGGGCGAGACGGATGATTCCCCCGCTCCCGTGGCTGACGAGTGATTTTTCCTTCGTCCGGTCAACGAAATCAATCCGGAATAGCTGAAATGAAAATCCGCTTCTGCAACTGGAAGCAATCCACTCCCGGCGCACCGCCGGTAAAGACGGTCGGGCTTGTAAAAAACTGAAATAACCAAACGGAGGAATCAATTGTGAGATGTCCAAAATGCAGAAGTGAGCACATCATCATTCAGGCGGTGACAGAAGTAAAAGAGAAGCGCAGGAAAGGATTGGCGTATTGGATCTTCATCGGTTGGTGGTGGGAAATCCTCGCTTGGATTTTATTCGGTATATGGAAACTGCTTGTTGTGCTCTTTGGCAAAAAGACGAAGGTCGTTTCCATCACGCGCTCCGTTGCGGTCTGTCAAAATTGCGGCACACGCTGGAACGTGAGATAACGACAGAGCCATATGCGCGCTCGGTGCAGGAAATCAAAATCGTAGCTTATCATCGCTCCAAAACAACAAAAAACCCGCTCGTGGCAGGTTTTTTTGTTGTCCTTTTGGCTGCGGAACTAGGACTCGAACCTAGACAATACGAGTCAGAGTCGTAGGTGCTACCATTACACAATTCCGCAATGTGGATGTTGAGTATCCCGAAGTGCCGTTCGCCTTCTTTATAACACCCGCCTCCCGGCAGGTGGGTACGCCGTGATCGCCGCGATCTTCCCATCCGTAACGGGCCTGATCTTGTCTTCTCAACGAAACGCTCCCGATGTTACTTTGTGGGTTTATAACCGAAGACGTCACGCACACCGCAGGATATTCAATTTTGAAGGTGGTGGGATTAGTTGGGATCGAACCAACGACCTCTACGATGTCAACGTAGCGCTCTGACCAGCTGAGCTATAACCCCGAGTGCAAATATTATTATACACATAGGGGATGAAAAAGCAAGACGTTTTTCTCTTTTTCGTTCAGAATAATCAAGCGAAGGTTTCGTGTTTTTTACGGTTGCCGACTTGTCTTTCGATAAAAAACAAGTCGTACGCGATAGTTTTACGCGCGCTTTCGGGTTTTTTCATGAGATTGTGTTCGCGAGAATCTTCGGTTTTCCGGTGCTGTATGCTAAAAAAACGAATGATGCCGAGCCATTTTGCGTGTAACAGGAAGTTCACTTTTTAACCATTGCTATTCCACAAGCGCAGAGTACATTATTATCAGAGCAAGGACATAGACAGACAAACCCCCAATATTACCTCCCATCCCATCCCAATCAAAAGCACCTACGAGAGAGTAGGTGCGTTTGATTTTTGGAGTTGGTTTGAGCGGTTTTGTTTCTGTTTTGCTTTTCTGGCGAAAAGCAACTCCTACTGTTTTGTGGTGCTTTTGATTTTTTAGCTTTCTGCAATATCATTCGAAACGCTTTATTTAAGCATATCCTGTCAAATCTTTACCACCGGGTGCCGCAGAATCGTCCTGAGCTTCCCCGGTGCGGATTTAGCGGGATTACCCAGATAAATCTCGTGATGGCGGCGAAGGCCAAGGTCGTTTCGATAATCTTGCTCCGCGATAAAAGCATCCATGCGTGCGACGCTCGCAGGCTCCGTGTCGTATGGGCCGACGTGCATCATCTGCACGCAGAGCCCCTCCCGGAAGCGCAGTAGCCGAACAGCGGATGTATCCAGCCCCTTTTTGCGGCGCACCTCACCGCAAGCCCAGTCAAACACTGCTTCATCCACAAATTCAGGCTGGCGGATCACACTCGTCCACTCAAATGCATCTTTGTTGTTGTAATCCACGCCCGGCTGTCCGCCGGACATCTGCCAGAATCCTTCCAGCGGCGCAAC
>JAUYTF010000057.1 GCA_030695285.1 Eubacteriales bacterium
GCTGTCATTTCTGGACAACCCCTTTCTTGCGAACTCTTGATCTTAAGTCAATGTGTGAGTCGAGATAAAATCTGCGCTGCGGCAGCTTCGGCGGAAATACTCTCCGTGTGGATGTGCAGATCGCACGCGGTGTCATCAAATATGCCATGCTTGCGCTCCAGCATAGCCGCGACGGGCGCGGGCAATGTCCCGCCCATGCGCGCGGCAAACCGCTCGCGAATGCGCGCCAGCTCTGCGGTGACGCGCACGCGGAAAGCACCTGCGGGAATAAGCGCGATCTGCTCCGGCTCCGAGGCGACATAGACCAGCGGCTTAACCGATGAGAGGTGATCCAGCAGGAGCGCGGTAAAGACGCGTCTTGCCTCCGCTTCGTTTTTCGCTAGGCGCAGATAAACCTTACCCGAGAGAAGCTCGGCACCCAGCCGGGTTTTGAGTGTGGTTGCGATGGATGATTTTCCGGTACAGTTCTCACCAAAGAGACAGATGACCATATTGAGTAGAATCCTTTCAAGGTTGGAGCAGAGCCGTTACTCGGTGGCCGAATACGTCTCGCTGTAATCAAACACCTTTCTGAGCCCGTCATTGCCGTCGTGGCTGATGCGGATGTTGTCCGTGAGCGTGAAGTGCATCGCATCGCTTGTGGAAACGTAATAGTGCCCCCACTGAAACCCAGCGCGATAGAACGCAAGTTCGTAGAGAATATAGTTGATCACCGTTTCGGGGATGCTTTGAAACACCCAGATCAGAGAATCGCCCAAATAGGTATAGTCATAATACGACGTGCCGCTTTCGCTCTTGATGCCGTTATAGACGAGCTTGTCACGAACCTCGCTGCGGACGAGCGCGATGTTTTCCTTCTGCAAGTCGTTGGCGCCCATACCGCCGTTGAGATCTGTCGCCGTGCCAAATGCGTGGTGGCTGATGGTTTTTTCGCTGGACGTAAAGCGCGCGCAATAGCTGCCGTTGTACGTATCGATCAAATCGCGCAGCAGCAGCACGCCGGAGTCCCCGCTGGTGCCGGAAACGCGGACATGCACATTGTTGAGATAGTAGGATGCTGTTTGATAATACGCAAGCGCGGTTTTATGAATGCGCCAGGGTTCGCGGCCGGGCAGGCAGTCATAGGAGATGATGTAGGCATCCTGCCAGTCTGGATCGGCGACGATATAGCGCGCATCCACCCATTGATAACGGTATAAAAACGCGTCTTTCTCCTTGAAGAATGCAAGAGCGGTCTCATAGCTGTTGTTGGAGAAGTCCGATTTTTTGATCGTGTTCCAGTCGTCAGAAAGGATATAAAATCTGGTTTCAAAGACCTTTTCCGGCTCAGGCTGGCCGGTGCTGGTGGCGTAGAGCGTGAGCGTATGGATGCCGACATCCAGCGCGGAAAACTGCGTCAGAGAATCGAGTGATATCCCTTCCTGCGTGAGCGCATCATCCAGCGGATAGGAATAGACGGCGTTTGCGGGATCAAACGAAACGCTTTGAATATAGGGATACCGCAGGTCTTCGCTGTAGGCG
>JAUYTF010000062.1 GCA_030695285.1 Eubacteriales bacterium
GCGTTACGCCGAGCTCCCGCGCTTTGTCGAGTTTGCTGCCAGCGCTCTCGCCGTAGAGCACATAGTCCGTCTTTTTACTCACGCTGCCCACGGCTTTCGCGCCGTTTTGCTCGATCAAAGCCTCGACATCTTTGCGACCAAGCGTCGGCAGCGTACCGGTAACCACGATGGTCTTGCCCGCGATGGGGGAAGCGGTGTTGGTAGCCTGTTCGCTCACGGGCGAAACGCCGTAGGCAAGTAGTTGGTCGATCTGCGCGGAAATGTTCGCATCTCCAAAGAACGAGAGTATGCTCTCTGCGACAATTCCGCCGACATCCGGTGTTGCCAGCAGCTCTTCACGCGTCGCCGCGCGCACCGCCGCCAACGTGCCAAAACGTTTTGCGAGGTCTTTTGCGGTCTTGCTGCCTACGTTTGGGGTGCCGAGCGCGAAGAGGAACGCGCCAAGCGTCCGCGTCTTGCTTTTTTCAATGGCGACCAGCAGGTTCTGCGCCTTTTTTTCGCCGAAGCGGTCGAGCGCAACAAGCTGCTCGTGCGTGAGCGCATACAGCGCGGGGATCGAGTCTACGCCGAGCGCATCGATGAGCTGTTCTGCGGTCTTGTCGCTGAAGCTTTCAATGTCCATCGCGTCCCGCGAGGCATAGTGCGCCAATCTGAGCGTGATCTGCGCGCGGCAAGAGAGCGAGTTGGTGCAGAACAGATGCGCGCCGTTCTCCTCCACATGCGCGCCGCAGACGGGGCAGCGCGTGGGCTTTATAATTTCCTGCATCGCCGTGTCGTCCGGCACCGCGCCGAGGATTTCGGGGATCACGTCGTTGCTCCTGCGGATGAATACCTTTGAGCCGATCTTCACGCGCTTTCGCTGGATGTCGTCGTAGTTATTCAACGTTGCGCGCTGAATGGTTGCGCCCGCGAGTTCGACTGGGCTTAGGTGCGCCAGCGGCGTGAGCTTGCCCGTGCGCCCGACCTCCCAGGTGACTTCTTCCACGATAGAGGTCGTCTCCTCGGCGGCGAACTTATACGCCATCGCCCAGCGGGGAAACTTCTCTGTCTCGCCAAGCGCTTCTCGAAGCGCAAAGTCGGTTACTTTGATCACCATTCCGTCGATCAAAAAATCGAGCGTGCCGCGCGTCTGCTCCGCAAGGTCGATCTCGCGCTTGAGGTCTTCGGCGGTATGGCAATAGCGGATATACGGGCTGACGGGGAAGCCGTTTTCGGCTAAGAAGGCGAGCATGTTGCGTTGGTTGACCAGTTCTTTTCCATCGATATAGCCCACGTTATAGCAGAAGATATCGAGCTTCCGACTTGCGGTCACCTTTGGGTCGAGGTTTCTCAGCGCGCCCGCCGCCGCGTTTCGCGCGTTTTTCAGCGGCTCGTCACTGGTTTTGTTAAGCTCTTCCAGCACGGAGAGACGCATGATACATTCGCCCTGCACCTCCATCTTCCCTTTGAAGGGAATCGTGCGAGGGATGGTGCGGATGGTGAGTAGCTGGTCAAACACGCCATCGCCGGTGACGCCGTTGCCGCGCGTTGCGCCCTGTACAAACCTGCCGTTTTCATAGGTGAGGCAGACGGTGAGCCCGTCGTATTTGTATTCCAGCGCAAACTCGACTTTCGTGCCTTCCGCGGTCTTGATCGCGCGGTTTGCCCAGCCGGAGAGGGCTTCTTCCGTGCGCACTTTATCGAGGCTGTAGAGCCTGCGGATGTGTGTATGCGGCAAAAACGATCCGGCGCTTGCGCCTACGATTTTGGTCGGCGAGTCGGGGAGCGAAAACCCGCTCTCTTCCTCTAATTGCACCAGCTCGTCATAGAGTGCGTCATATTCAGCGTCCGAAATCACGGGCGCGTCGACATCGTAATATGCCTCTGCATAGCGCATGAGCTGCTGGGTTAATTCTTCCTGACGGGTCATTTTAACCACCTCAATGAATAGAATTATAACACTTCAATCGGCGCAAACGCCGCCGCAAACTTCTTGTTAGAGCCGTTGTCAAACGCGATCTCTACGATAGAAGACGCGCTAGCTCCGTTGATCGCGAGCACGGTGCCGTCACCAAACGCCTTGTGCCGCACGCGCTGACCGGGGGCGTAGCTAACGTCCATCGCAACCGGTTTCGTCTCCGGCCGCGACTGTTCCCGGTGAATCGCACCCTGCGCACCGTTGCTTTTGAGTGAATGCACCGAGATGCCAAACGCCTGCTGCGGAGGGGCGCTCCTGAGCTGCGGCTGTTTTGGCGCGGGTTTCGCTTCGGCGGGCAGCGCCTCTTCCAATTCAATCAAAAACCGCGAAGGCATCGCGGGGGAAATCTTGCCGTAGAGCATGCGCTGCTTGGCGCAGGAAAGATACAGCTTTTGCCGAGCGCGCGTGATGCCGACATAGCAGAGCCTGCGCTCTTCCTCCAGCTTCTCCGGCTCATAGATGCTCTGCATGGACGGGAATAACCCGTCCTCCAGTCCGCAGAGAAACACGACGGGGAACTCCAATCCCTTTGCGCTGTGCAGGGTCATCATCGAAACGCGCCCGTTCTCCTCGTCCATCGCGTCCGTCGCGGAAAACAGCGCGACGTTCTCTAGGAAAGCGGAGAGCACATCGACTTTCGTTTCATCCATCGACTCCGTAAATTCGCGGATGTAGCCTACGAACTCCTTCACGATGTCCGCGCGGGCTTCGTAGTTTTCCTTGCGGTCGGCCAGTAAATACGCATCGTAGCCGATGGACTGCAAGAGATACTCCACCACATCGGGGAATGATTTGACGCCAAACTGCATATACACATCCGAAAGCATCTTGGCAAACGCGGTGAACTTCTCCCGCGCGGCTTTGGCAAGGTCTCCGTCCTTGAGTTGCAGGATCGCGTGCAAGAGCGGTTGTGTGCGGGCAGAGGCAAACGCCTGCAGCGCGTCGACCGATGTATCTCCGATGCCGCGGCGCGGTACGTTGATCACGCGCAAAAACGCTACATCGTCCGCGGAGTTTTGCAAAAGGCG
>JAUYTF010000065.1 GCA_030695285.1 Eubacteriales bacterium
AGTAGATGCTTCGTCTTCCGCCGATCGAATGAAATTTTCCGATGCTTCAAAAATCGCTTTCATATCAGCTTCGGACCCCTTTTTGCTTGCCAGTGAGAAAATCCCGGATTCAATCACCATGCGCAATTCAAGGAGTGCGGTTGACCTTTCATCTTCAATCAGGAGGCTGCAAGACCATGAGTTTAACATCTTTTCGGAGAAATGGTTTACCACATAGGTTCCATCAGCCCTGCGGATCTCTAGAAGCCCGAGGTATTCGAGAACCTTAATTGCTTCGCGTACAGTGTTGCGGCTGACATCTAATGTATCCATCAATTCAAATTCCGTCGGAATTTTCGAACCCGGTTTCCATTTCTTGCTGCTCACCTGGCTCAGGATGTATTGCATTGTGATGTCTACAACGGTTTTTCTCATTCTAGCGTGCTCCAAAGACCTGATTCTTAACCGATTTGATACAACGTCCTACGTTTGACAATTCGATTATATCAGTCTTTTTCAAATCATGTCAATATAGGTGTAAACAGTTTTCTGCGCTGTTATATTACGATTTGTAGTGTCTCTACTCCAATTCGTTTTGCGCCTACCCCTGCCCTGCTCCAAAAAGCCGGCTGGATTGTCAACAGTAGAGTTCAAGAGATCCCGCACCTTATAATACCTGTCCGACTTACTATTGACAATCCAGCCTGCCCCTCGCAACTTAAACATATACAACGGGAATAGACGAAACAGTCTATCCCTGAATATTGCTAACGCCACTGGAACAATTCTGATAGATAGAGCTAAGACGTAATGTCGGGCATAATAAAAATTTTACTATTGCTGCTCATTATTTCAAATTATCATTTTTTTCGCGTATCGTTGTCAGTTTCAGACATCACCCGTCTCTAATCTTTGGGTTGAGTTCTAATTGAGCCAAGCACTCTATTGACGAAGCTAATCCTCATCAGTCCGATTGAAAAGACTGACAAAATCACTACTTGTGCAAGAAAATTAAGCACGAAACTATTCAGAAAACCAGAAGGCTCGTTCAATAGAACCAATGCTTCTAAAATGCTATAAGTTATTCCGATTATTAATAATGAGTTGCGTCCATAGAACTCCAAACTCCTGCTTTTCTGTACTTTACTGCGTTTTGCAAATATCCTGAAACAAAAAAGAACAATGGTACATGGAAAGGATAAATGATTTTTGCCAACTCTTTTAGGATAGTAGGAACATGCCCTAATACAACTAACAATATGCCAATCCCTTTTGCCATATCAAGAGACCTATCCCTATCCATAAAACTCACCTCTTATCAGACAGTTCATCGCTTTATCAAAAACACAAGATGTACAGTTGTTTCGAACGGTTTGGTATGACATTCTTGGCATGCATTTATTGTAATTAGGCACGCTCATATTGCAAGAAGAAAGATTGATCGAGCCTACGAAAACTAGACCAGCTACAGTGTTAGGAAAGAGAGAAAATGAAGAATTACCCCGCATTATGTTTCATGTAATAATGCGGGGCTATCGGGAGCATGCTAAAATAAAAGACAATCTGCTAAGAGGGAAGGAACGAAACAAAGGTCCAGAAATCGGAGGCAGGAAATGGGACAGATCAGGAAGAAATACGACGAGGACTTCAGGAAGAATGCGGTCAAGTTATCGTGTGCAAGCCCAAAGGCT
>JAUYTF010000102.1 GCA_030695285.1 Eubacteriales bacterium
CGTCGGCAAACACGGCGGTGCCGGTCACTTTTTTGATTGCGTCCAGGCGCTCAACAGACTGCCCGACGACGTTTGTTTCAGGCTTGACCGCATTCAGGCGTTCATAAGATTGTCCTTCGACATTCATTTCGGACTGAACTGCATCCATGCATTCTTTCGATTGTTCGATGACACTCATTTCTGATAAACCCCCTTTGCAACCACGTCTTCAATGGCTTCTACGATCTTTTTATACCCCGTGCAGCGGCAGAGATTGCCGGACATATTCCGGTTGATCTCCTCGCGCGTGGGGGTGGGGTTTTCGCGGAGCATCGCCTCGGCGCTCATGAGCATGCCGGGCGTGCAAAAGCCGCATTGCAGCGCGGAGTGGTCGATAAACGACTCCTGTAGCGGCGTGAGTTCTTCGCCGCGCGCGAGGCCTTCGACGGTGGAGATCACCTTTCCGTTTGCTTCGGGCGCGAGAATAAGGCAGGCATTGACGGCCTGTCCGTCCATGATGACGGTGCATGCGCCGCATTCGCCCGCGCCGCAGCCTTCTTTGGTGCCCGTAAGCCCCAGCTGCTCGCGCAGCACATGCAGCAGCGTCTGGCTGCCGGAGACCGTCAGCTCAACCGGCTCGTCGTTGACGCAGAATTTGACACAATATTCCATCTTGATTTCCTCCTCAGCGCAGTTTCGTGAGCGCGTCGCGCACGAGGTATGAGACGATATCCAGCCGGTATTGCCTGTCGGCACGCACGTCGTCGATAGGGTTGACTTCGGTTGCGGCGAGCGCGGCAGCCTCGGTAATCAGCGCGTCATTCAGCGGCTGAGCATTTAGCAGCGCTTCCGTCTTGGGCAGGCGAAGCGGAGTTGGCGCCACAGAACCCATCGCGATGCGCCAGCCGTTATCCGTCTTGAGCACCGTGCCGCAGACGGTGGAAAGATCCACCTCGTTGCGGCGGGCGATCTTGCGAAAGATACCCATGGCTCCCGGCAGATACGGCACGCGGATGCCGGTGACGAGCTCGCCGGGGTTGAGCGCGACTTTGCGCACAAAGAGGATGAACTCTTGAATGGGAACTTCGCGGCAGCCCGAGAGGCTGTAGAGCTCGAGCACCGCGTCATGGCAATACAGCGGCGTCGCGGTGTCCGCCAAGGGAGAGGCGTTGACGATGTTGCCCACGCACGTTGCGCGGTTTCGAATCTGCCGCCCGCCGACGTAAGCCGCGGCCTCCGCCAGATACGGATAATGCCGCAGCACGTGTTCGTTGGTTGCTATCTGCGTCATTGTCGCTAGCGCGCCGATGCGCAGGCCGGCCGTCTCGGAAAACGTGATGCTGCCGATATCGGGTATGTTCTTCAGGTCGATCACGTAGTCCGGCGCGATCAGGTGGTCGCGCAGGCGGATGATCACATCCGTCGCGCCCGCCATGAAGATCGCTTTGTCGTCGTGCTCGAGTTTGAGCGCGGCGGCTTCCTCCAGTGTTTCCGGAGCAAGATACACAAAATCTCTCAAGAACGGTTCTCCTCTCATTTCTGAATGAAGTATAAAAACCCCTGCGGGGGAATGGCTCTAAGCAAACCGAGAATGATTCAAAGACTTATGAATGAAATAAAAAAACTCTGGGGAGGGATGGCCAATATTTTTCATTTTTTTGTGAAGGTTTGTTAGTTGCTATATTTAACAGAAAGAAATGTAGAAAGGGAGATTCAGGAAAATTCTTTTGTTTGAATGTTCAGAAGTGCTTCGACGAGCTGTTGTTCGAGGCGGCGATAGCGCGCCACCCAGAAAAGCCCATCCTGCGTCAGGCTGCTGCCGCCGCCGGTCGCGCCGCCGAGCTTGCGCTCGACCAAGCGGCAACCCAGCGCCTCCTCCATGCGGTTGAGCGTCAGCCACGCATTACTATAGGAAACACCCGCCTGCGCCGCGCCGCGCTGGAGGGACTGCTCCTGCTCGATGCATTCTAATAGGCGAATGCCGCGTTCGTCGATGCCCGTTTCACCCAGCGAGATGGTCAGCGCCGCCGTGAGCACGGGATTGACCTGCGTTTGCTCGCGCTGTTCGCGCTGATAGTCCTGCTCGGTATTGATGTCGATGAGCATGCCGTTTTCGTCGGTCGGCACAAACTCCGTCTCCCGCTTCCATTGCGAGAGCGCGCCTCTCAACCCGCGTTCGCCCGTGTAGCCCAGCAGTGCGGAAAAGCAGTTTTTGCGAATCATGGCGGGATGTCCCGCGCTGCCGCGAAAACTGGGGATGGCGACAGGCTTTGCTGAGCGAAGCAGCTGTGCGATGGTCTCGGCGTTGAGATAGGGCACGTCGCCCGGGGTGATCAGCACACGGTCGCATTCCGGGGGCAGCGCACCAATCGCGCGCTGGACGGATGCCATCATATCTGTGGTTGCGTAATCTTCGTTTTTCACGAAGCGTACGGTTTCGCCCGTAAGGTGCCGCTCTAGCATGCCCGCGTGAAAGCCGGTGACGATGAGGATATCGCTCACGCCCGCTGCGCGAAAGACATCGATCTGGCGGCGGATGACGCTTTTTCCGCTGAGTTTGAGCATCGGCTGAAAGTGGCTCATCTGCCGCGGCTCGCCTGCTGCTAGGATGACGGCGGTCGTGCTCATGCTTCGTCCTCCGTTAACATCTTATATGCAGGGACGATGAAACACATATTCATGCTTCGTCCTCCTGCTTTTGAGATCGGTTCATATATCGTTGCACGCGTGCGTAGTCTTCCGGCGTGTCAACATCCAGCGCGCAGCCGGCGTTTGTTGTGATGACGTAGCCGATGCGCGGATGCATTGCGCGAAACGCGCCGCGCAGCCCGTCCTCGCCGGAATAAACGATCAGCGGATCAAACATTCTCTGGTGGATCAGCGGCGGATGCAGGCGGCGTTTTCCCGTGCTGGGGAACACGACGTCCCAATCGCCCGATTCCATCTCGCGCATGAGAGAAAGCAGCACCTTCGGCTCGACTGCGGGCATGTCGCCCGGCAGCAGGAAGGCCACATCGTAGCCGCCCGCTCGCAAAATCGCGTTGAGCCCGATCTGGAGGGAGGCGAACATCTCTGTCTGCGTATAAGCGTTGTTCCAGAGAAAGCGTGCGCTGTACCCTTCCAGCGCGGAGATGACCTCCTCGCCCTGTTTTCCGACCACGACAAATAAATCGGTGATGCCGGCCTCGGAAAACGCGCCCGCCGTGTGGGTGATCATCGGCTTTCCGTTGATCGGCAGCAGCGGCTTAAATGCATGCATGCGCAGCGACTGCCCGGCAACGGTGATCAAACCCGCCGCTTTCATATGGCTACCGCCTGCGCAGACGAAAAGGGTACGTTGTTAGAATCCTGCTTTTTTCGCAAAATGTCAAGACCGATATTTTTGCTAAAAGATACCGAATTTTGCATGATTCAGTTTCATATCCTGCGTTTTAGCGTTCGAAGTGCGGCTCTGCGCCCGGCGGGCATTCCCAGCTGTTGCGGGTTTTATGATGCTCCAGCCCTGCATAAAACGAGGCGGCGCGCACGCGTAGAATCGACTTTGGCCCCGCGAGATAACCGCCGTCCGGTCGAATTTCCTTAAAGATGAGGAGCAGCGGTTCCTCAAGGCCGTCCTCGTGCAGCACGCGGAGAAACACCATGACCCGACCGAAGCTGTCCGCTTCCAGAACCGCAACCTCCGGAAAACGCAAAGCTT
>JAUYTF010000105.1 GCA_030695285.1 Eubacteriales bacterium
ATCGTAATGCAAGAAACGATATAAAAATTACGACAGTTTTGGGTTCCCAGATTTCTTATAATTTTTCGTCTGCCACTGTTCATAAGAAAAACGCCCCGTTCGGCGCGTGCGTAAGTCACGGTTCTCTTGTTCCGTTATATACTATGATTAATAAAATTAAGCTGTCTATGTTTGTCATTCAAGGAATGCAACACTGCGGCGCATCCCCGAAAGGACTGGACTCATGAAGAAAATCTTATCCATCATCATTGTGCTCATGCTCATCTCTGTCTTGGCTTCCTGTAATCCTGCAACAACCGAGCAGATGCCGCCTGCAAGCGCGTCCCCCGCGCCGATGGCAACACCCGAGCCCGAAATTGAGCTGCCCAATCCCATCGTTGCGGTGGAAGGCGCTGCTGACTTTTACGATCTCGGCTTCATCATCACGCCGCACCAGCAGGCAGACAGCGCCAACTACAGCATCATTGGCGGCAAAGTCGCGCAGATCATCTTCACGCTGGACGGGGAAACTTTCACCTATCGCGGCGCGGTCACGCGGGAGGATATCTCCGGCGTGTATGAGTCGTTCGATCCCCTACCGCAGTCGCTCGACCTCGAAGGGCCGGGCTTCAAAGTCTCCGTGGTGGTGAAGACCATCGACGGCGGCGCGCGCGGCGCGCTAGCGGAGTGGAGCTATGAAGACGTACGATATAGTTTCTACACGCCCGACAAAACGGTTTTTGACGATCTGACGGATGTGCTCCTGCCAATCGTCTATCACGATCTGCCGTTTGCTGCCTGCAGCGGCTGATTTGGCGACAAGCCACGCGTCGCGAGAAAACGCGCAGAGCAACTGCCAAAAACAAAAAAAGCCTGAACGGTAATTTCCGTTCAGGCTTTTCTTTCTTTCAGTTACTCGGGCTTGGGCGCGCCAACCGGGCAAACGTCCGCGCAGTTGCCGCAGTCGATGCATTTGTCCGCATCGATCACATAGATCGCGCCTTCGCTGATTGCTTCGGTGGGGCACTCCGGTGCGCAAGCGCCGCAGCTGATGCACTCGTCAGAAATAATATATGCCATGTTCCGTTCCTCCGTGTCCAAATTTCGTAAACATTATAACACAGTGATTGAAAACGTCAACACAACCGAGTGTAAATTCATCATCCCGCGGTGTTCTGTCGCGCAACTGTCGCGCTATTTCTATTCTTTCTTCTCGGCAGCGGGCCCGCTGGGTCTTGGGCGGTTCGCGCCGCCGCGCCTTTGGCGGTTGCTGTTGGTGCTGTTGCTGTTGTTATTGTTATTGCTGCTGTTATTATTATTGCTATTGTTATTGTAGCTATTGTTATTGTTGTTGCTATTGTTATTGTTATTGTTGCTGTTGCGCTGGCCTTCCGGCGCGTTTCCCTGCCGCGGCTGGCCCTGCTGTTGGGGCTGCTGGCCTTGCTGCTGGGGTTGCCCCTGCTGCTGCGGTCTTGGCTGGTTCTGGCGCGGCTGCTGCCCGTCGGGGCGTCTCTGCTGCTGCGGTTGCTGTCCTGCGGGACGCGGCCGCTGCGGTTGCGCGTTTTGTTGCACCGCTGCGCCTTCCTGTGCGGGTGCGCCTTCATTCGGGCGGGGTGTTCCCTTGCCGCGCCCTCCGCGCCTGCGGCGCTTATGGTCGGGGTTGCGCTCTTGAACAGCCGGGCTCTCAAGAGCGGGTTTCGTTTCGGATAGTTGCCCGCTCGCTGGCCTTGGTTCGGGCTGAGCGGCTTGCGTCGCAGCCGATTGCGGCTGGTCCGGCAACGGTTCACCCGGCTTTGCAAGCAGCGTATAGTGATACTCTCTAAAATCGATGCTCCCGTCAGGCATGGTGATGCGAACCTTTGTCTTCTCTGTGATGACGTTATTATCCACCACATAGCCGATGCCGTCTGGGGTGAGTATATCTCGGTTTACGTGCGGCATACGCCGCTTCATCTCTTCGTAGCAGCTCTGCTCATATTGCAGGCAGCACATCAGCCTGCCGCAGAGCCCGCTGATCTTCGTGGGGCTGAGCGAAAGGTTCTGTTCTTTTGCCATCTTGATCGAGACGGGGTGGAAATCGTCCAAAAACTGCTTGCAGCAAACAACTCTGCCGCAGGAGCCTAGGCCGCCGAGCATCTTGGCTTCGTCGCGCACGCCGATTTGACGAAGCTCGATACGCGTGCGAAACTGGGATGCGAGATCTTTCACCAACTCGCGGAAATCAACGCGCTCATCCGCGGTGAAGTAGAAGACAAGTTTGCTGCCGTTAAACGAATACTCCGCGCTCACAAGGCGCATGTCCAGCTTGTGCTGCTCGATCTTCTGCTGGCAAACGCGAAACGCGTCGCTCTCTTTTGCGCAGTTTTGTTCGCGCATCGTGTTATCCTGTTCGCTTGCGGGGCGCACCACCGGTTTGAGCGGGGAAACAATCGCGGTTTCCTCCACTTCCATGGCAATCTGGGCTACCTCGCCGAACTCCTGTCCGCGTGCGGTCTCGACGATGACGCCATCCCCTTCGCAAAACTCGAACTCCAACGGATCGAAATAATAGATGCGTCCGCTCGATTTGAATCGTACGCCAATCACTTTCATGTTGTTCAAACTCCTTGCTGCATCCACGCGCAACATCATGCGCGGGTCAGGTAATATCATTTCTTTTTATGTTAAGCGTCTGCAAACAGTTTTGCCAGCGCGCTGTCGAGGGTGAGATATACACTCCCGCCTGCGGTAAGCTTCTGCTGTGAGCTGCTTAACATTTCTATGATACCTTGTATCTGCGCCGTTGTAAAGTGCGACGCGATCTTGCGAATCAGCATGATCTGGTCGATATTGCGCGGGGGCTGACCACCCAGCGCCTCGTTGAGCGCATCCTGAAACACACTGATGCATATAGTCAACAGCGACAACGCAAGCTGTACGTCGCCTTTCTTCTTCTTTTTGCCGCCCTTGGCCTTTGGTTCTTCGTCCAATAACTCGTCCGGTTCCGGCTCCGCGCTGAGGATCGTCACCAGATCTGCAGCGTCTGAAAACGGAGCGAAGTCAAATATTGCGCTCTCGAGCATGCGGATCACCTCCGCGCGAAACGCACGTGCCTCATCGGTTGCGTAAGCGCGCGCGCGGCTGAGGATTCCATCCGCAAGACCCGCAAAAAAGCGTGCTTCCTGCGCCACAAAGCCTTCTAGCACCAGCGCACATGTTGTTTCGTCTATGCTCCCCGCGCCAAGCCGCTCGATGACGCAACGGG
>JAUYTF010000107.1 GCA_030695285.1 Eubacteriales bacterium
CTACCCGGTATGTCCCAATCCCTAACAAGATTTACCATGCAAATTAGAAAGGCACTCTTCCCCCCGGCTGAGTGCCTTTCGCTATTTTGGGGCACTCCGTATGGAGTGCCTCAGTCTGTCAAAAAAGTCCCCGCACGGGGACTTTTTTGGTATAATAGAGTTATGTTAACAGAGAAGAAAACAATTGAACGCGACACGTTGGAAATCATGTGCACGGAGATGTTGGTACCCAAGCATCACCTGCTCCGAAAGATCGACGAAGCGGTGGATTTCGAACGGTTATATGAAATCGTAGGCGATTTGTATTGCAAAGACAACGGTCGACCCAGTATCGATCCGATTGTTTTGTTTAAGATCGTCTTGATTCAGCATCTGTATGGGATTCGTTCTTTGCGGCAAACCGTGGCGGATATCGAAATGAACGTCGCATATCGCTGGTTCTTGGGGTACCGAATCAGCGAACCGATTCCGCATTTTGCGACGGTAAGCTATAATTTCAAGCATCGATTTAACAGCGAAACGGTTGAAAGTATCTTTTGCTGGATTCTGGACGAAGTGAATCGAGCGGGGTATCTTTCGCCGGAAGTCGTATTCATTGACGGCACGCATGTGAAGGCCAATGCGAACATGAAAAAGCAGGTCAAGCATGCAATTCCAGTCGCGGCTAAGGTTTACGAAAAGCAGCTTCGTGAGGAAGTGAACGCTGATCGGGAAGAACATGGCAAGAAGCCATTCGACGATGATCCACCCAATGCGCCGGTGGAAGAAAAGGAAATCGTTACATCGACGACCGATCCGGATTGTGGCGTGTTTCACAAAGGCGATCACAAGAAATGCTTTGCGTATGGAGTACAAACGGCTTGTGATCGGCACAACTATATTCTCGGCGTAGACGTTCACGCGGGAAACATGCATGACAGCGTCGCGTTCGACGGCATCTACGAACAAGTGGCGCAGCGTTTCCCCGGGATCAGCGTTGTTACGATGGACGCCGGATACAAAACACCGTGGATTTGCAAAAGAATTATTGAAGACGGACGGATTCCGTCCATGCCGTATAAACGACCCATGACAAAAGAGGGGAACCATGAATGGTGGAAGTATGTATATGACGAATACTACGACTGCGTCATTTGCCCGGAATACAGCATTCTGAACTATTCAACAACCAACCGAGACGGATACCGGGAGTATAAAAGCGATCCCAACGTTTGTAGAAACTGCCCGACTCGACACCTTTGCACCGCAAGCAAACAGTGCCAAAAACTGGTCGCGCTTCACATATGGCGAGATTTCGTAGAGCAGGCAGAAGATATTCGGCACACGCCATTGGGTAAGAAGACCTACGAAAAACGAAAAGAAACGATTGAGCGGGTTTTCGCCGATGCCAAAGAAAAATACGCGATGCGTTATACACCATATCGAGGCTTAACCGCAGTCACCAACTGGGTCAAGCTGAAATATGCTGCCATGAATCTCAAGAAATTCGCGATTCACAGGTGGAAGGATGCCCATCCTTTCTTGCTAGATTTCTTATCTTACTTATCTTGTTTCACAATCTATGCAAAGAACCCCATTCCGGCTTGACGGAACGGGGTTCTTTGACAGACTGGAACGTCCGGTACTCACCGGACGTTCTTCTTCGTCGCGATTATTATTCGATCGCCGTAAAGGCTTCCTTGTCCATCCCGCAGACGGGGCAAACCCAATCTTCCGGGATGTCTTCAAACGCGGTGCCCGGAGCGATGCCGTTGTCGGGATCGCCTACCTCGGGATCATATACATAACCGCAAACGCACTCAAACTTCATACTACAACACCTCCTGCTTGAATTGAACCAACTGGCCGCTCTCAAGCGCTGAAATGCGCCCCGGCAGTTTCGTTCTGGTCTCAATATAGCAAATCCGAATTGTAAAGACAAGTAAATTTACCTGTGGATAGCGCAATGAGCGTTCATCTCGCAATCGCCCTGTTCGTTTCGCCGAGATTTCGCGCAAAAAAGCAGGGGGGCATCGCTGCCCCCCGCCACATTGTGCTCTTTAGTTTTTGCCAATATCGCGATACACTTTTTCGTAATATGTCGCGATGCTCGTATCGTTCTGCCAGGCTTCGAGTTGAACGTTCCACACTGTGTCCGCATTGATCGCAACCACAGCGGCCTTGATGGCATCATACACATCCGTCAGGGTACGCTCACCCGCGGGCTCACTGCTCACGAGCTGGAGGATATAATATACATCATCCACGAGAATGACGGCGGAGTATTCGCCCTCCTTGAGCAGGCCGACGGCCTTGACGAGCTCCTCGTTCCAGGTGGTGTCCTCGCCGCCGACATACATCAGCAGCCCGGTTTCCATAAACGCCGGATAGTCGGTATACATCGTGTCTTCGCCATACTGCGCGAGCACTCCGGTAAAGGCCGTGCCTGCTTCGAGGGCAGCATATGCTTCGTTGGCTTTTTCGCGCGCGTCTTTGGTATAGTTTTCATACAGCGCATCCGCAGCGGCTTTCTTCGTGAGATAGTCGCTCAGGATATCTGCGCCGCCTTCGATATCGCCAACGGTCACATTGATGCCGGTGTCGCTTGCAGATGCGCCTGCTGCGGCATATTTATCCGAAAGCGCCACGAGCGCCGCCGCACCGTACTGCGCCTCAAGCGCGATCAGCTCATCCTTGAGCGCGGCATAGTCCACAGAAACCTCACCGCTTGGCGCAATACTGATGGAGCGCACGCGCACATAGCCTTCCGGCGTATAGAGCAACGGGTCTCCGCCGTTCATCTGAAAGTCTTCCGCCGCATAGCCATAGTCCGCCGGGGCTGACGTGTAGCTTTCTTTCTGCGACGTGAGTACATCGTTGTAATAGCGCTGAATCTCTTCATCCGTCGCGGTGACATCTTTGGTCACTTCCGCTTTGAGCGCGGTTTTTACGGCCTCTTCGGTGAAACCCTCCAGCATGTAGCTGCGAAACCCGTCCACGCTCATCTCCATGCCCGCAGCGTCGATCTGCTCCTGGAAAATCTCCAGCGTGCGTGCTTCAACATCGCTTGCGCCCTCATCCTGCGCTTGCGAACGGAACATGTCGGTGTAATACGCCATCGTTTCCGCAATCTGGCTTTCCACATCCGCCATCTGCTCGTCTGAGAGGGTGATGCCGAGCTGTTTGGTCTGATAGAGCTGAATCTTGGCCGATACGAGTGATGCGATCACGCTGTCCTGCATGGACTCGATTTCCGCTTCATCCGTCGGCGCGCTCATTCCATAATAGGAATAGGTTTGCACCATATAATCATACTCGTCGATGATTTCGCCTTTGGTGATCAAATACTCGTCGCCGACTTTAACGGCGACTTGGGCTCGCTCTTCAGCGGAATATCCCGCGTCCGATGCGGTTGCGTTTGCTGCGCTGACGTTATCCGCGCCTTTTTTGGCGCATGCCGCAAAGGACAGCGTCAGGGCGACTGCTATCAGCACGGAGAGCGCTTTTTTCCAGGTATTGTTCATCATGATCGATTTCTCCCTTGTTTTTTGAGCGCTCTTGCGCAATAAATTGATGAAAGAGTGTCTGTGCGACACACGGATTGCGATCTTCATCGCCTTTGCGTGCCGCCTGTCTATTATATGCCCGTATCCGCGTCCACGCAACGAACAATTGTGTAAAGGAATTGTGGCAGTCTGCCCGTGATTGCCTCCGAGCTGGCGTTTTTCTGCCTTATTTCGATGGCGGGCGGGTCGCTGGCGATGAGCCGCGCGCCCTCAAAGCCGGAGACTGCCGCGATGAGTTTCCCTCCGTCGAACCTTGCGTTTTCGCCAAAGCGCAGTTTTGCCTCACCTTCGCGCACGGTTACGCTCTCGATAAACGCTCTTGCGGCATACGCCTTTACCTGGGCGATTCGCATGAGGTTTGTCACGCTCTCGGGCGGCTCGCCGTAGCGGTCGATAAACTCCTCCGTTACGTCCATGAGGCTCTCCGCGCTGTCGATCTCAGCGATGCGGCGGTATGCTTTGAGGCGCATGAGCTCGCTTGGCACATAATCGTGCGGGATATGTGCGTCGATGGGGATATCCACATTCGTTTCGGTGACCGGCTCGAGCGCTCTGCCCTGTTGCTCGTCCACCGCGCGGCGGATGAGCTTGACATAGAATTCGTAACCGACGTCTGTGATGTGCCCGTGCTGCTCCGCGCCGAGCAGAGAGCCCGCCCCGCGGATCTCGAGATCTCGCATGGCAAGCTGGAAGCCCGCACCGAACTGCGTGAACTCCCGGATCGCCATGAGCCGCTTTGCCGCCTTCTCGTTCATCACGCGGCCGGTCTGCACGGTGAAGTACGCGTATCCGATGCGGTTGGACCTGCCCACGCGCCCACGAAGCTGATAGAGCTGCGCTAAGCCCATCTTGTCCGCCTCCAGCACGATCAGCGTGTTGGCGTTGCCGATGTCGAGCCCGCTTTCGATGATGGTGGAGCACAGCAGAATGTCATACCTTTGCTCCAGAAAATCGATCATGGCGTTTTCCAGCTGCGTCTCGCCCATCTGCCCGTGGGCGATGGTGATGCGCGCCTCCGGCACGAGCGTTTCCAGTTTCCGCATGGTAAGTTCCATGCTGATGACGCGGTTGGAGACCACGTATGCCTGTCCTTTTCGCGCAAGTTCTCGGCTGAGCGCATCCTTCACCAGCGCGTCGGAGTGCTCCATCACAAATGTCTGCACGGGATAGCGCGCCTCCGGCGGCGTTTCGATGACGCTGATGTCGCGAATGCCGGTCATGGACAGATTCAGCGTGCGCGGAATCGGCGTTGCGGTGAGCGTAAGCACGTCCACGGTCTTCTTCATCGCCTTGATCTGCTCTTTGTGGTTCACTCCAAAGCGGTGCTCCTCGTCGATGACGAGCAGACCCAGCGCTTTGTACCTTACGTTCTTGGCTAAGAGCGCGTGGGTGCCGACCACGCAGTCGATCTGACCTGTGGCAAGCGCGTCTTTGATCGCTTCGCGCTCCTTTGCGGTTTGAAAGCGCGACAGGCACGCAGTCCTCACCAGAAAATCGGCAAAGCGCGAGCACATGGTGTTGTAATGCTGCTGGGCCAGAATCGTGGTCGGCACCAGGATTGCCGCCTGCTTGCCGTCCTGCAAGGCCTTGAAAACCGCGCGCAGCGCAATCTCCGTCTTGCCATAGCCAACGTCGCCGCAGAGCAAGCGATCCATGGGGCGCAGCTGCTCCATATCCGCCTTGATCTCCTGCATGCTCTGCTTCTGATCGGGCGTGAGTTCAAAGGGAAAGCGCTCCTCAAACGTCCTCTGCCAGGCGGTATCCTTGGAAAACGCGAACCCCACCGCACCCGCACGCTCGGCATACAGCGCCGCTAGGTCGACCGCGAGCTTCTTAGCCGCGCTCCTCGCCTTGTTGACACGGTTGGTCCACTCCGCACCGCCGAGCCTGCTCAGCGGAGGGCCGATCTCCTCATCGCCGCCGCCGACGTATTTCTGCACGCGGTCGAGCTGGTCGGTCGGGATATACAGCCGGTCTCCGCCGCGGTATTCTATGAGCAGATAGTCCCGTGTACTGCCCTGCACCGCCAGCGGCTCTACCTTGACGAAGCGGCCAACGCCGTGCGCCTCGTGCACGATATAGTCGCCAACGGAGAGCTCGGAGAACGAGAGCTGCTTCTTGGTGCGCGTGCGCCTCATGGCGCGCTCCGTGCGCCCTGTGATCTCGAATTCCGTGAAGATATTGAGTTTCATCTGCGGATAGGAAAACCCGCGCGCGAGCTGTCCGGGCAAGATCAGCGTTTTTCCCGCGGGCAGTTCACCCGGCAGTTCGCCCAAAGCTGAAACGTGCGCATCGTAGTCCGCAAGATTGTCGATGAGCTCCTGCGTCTGCTCGCCGGCGAAGATAACCGTCTTTTCGCCCTGCTGGTTGAGGCGCTTGATCTCGCGGGCGATCTCGTCAAACGCGCCCATGAACTGCGGCGCACCGCGCGACTCGAGATTGACGATCTCGCGCGAAGAGAACTGCGGGTGCGTGCGCGAGAGTGCGTAGAAGAGCAGGGTGCGGCCAGTGTGCAGGCGTTCCAGCGTTTCGTTTGCCCCGCGCTCCAGCGCGCCCTGCTCGGCTACGCCCTCGTCCCGCTCCAGCATGGCCTTTACGGTCTCAGCAAAGCGCAGCTGCTCGGTGCGCAGCGCCTCGTCGATAAGCAGCGCCTCGTCCGCGACGAGAATCGCGCTGTCGTCCAGATAGTCCAGCAGTGTGTTCGTCTTTTGATACAACAGCGGCAGGAGCACGTCTCCGCCGACGCTGGAGATCCCCGCGCTCCACGCCTCTTCCTGATCGCTCAGTCCGTTTCTGCCCGTTATGCGCCCTAGCGCCTTTTGCGTGAGCTCCCCGGGCTGCGGCGTCTCCAGCGCGGGACGGATGCGGACGCGCTTGATCTGCTCGACACTGCGCTGTGAAACTGCGTCGAAGGTACGCATCTGGTCGATCTCGTCGCCGAAGAATTCGATACGCACAGGAAACTCCTCGCCCGGCGCAAATACGTCTACAAGGTCTCCGCGCGCGGCACACTGTCCGCGTCCTTCGACCATCTCGACTCTCTCATAGCCCGCCGAAACCAGCCGCTCGATGAGCGCTCTTGGCTCCAGCGTGTCCCCAACGGAGAGCGAAATCTGGCTGTTTGCAAACGCGCCCTTTGGGGCGAGCGCCTGCATGAGCGCGGCGGCACTCGCGGCAACCACGCAAGGTTCGCCGTCGAGCAGGGCCGAGAGAGCAGATATCCGCGCACTCCTGTTTTCGCCGGAGGCGGCGTGCACATAGACCAAGGGCGTTTCGCGCGGTAAAAAAAGCTCCGCACGCACGCCAAAGAGCCGCACACTTTCCGTTAGCTGCGTGGCGGTGATGTCCGTCGCGGTCACAAACAGCACCTGCCGCGTCCGCGCAAGCGTGGCGCAGAGGTGCGCCTTGGCATTGGCGGCAACGCCAAATGCCGCGACCGGGCCTTTGCCCCCCTCCAGCGCTGTCTGCATGCGCTGGTAGTCCGTCGCGGTATCGAGTAACTGCAATATTGGGTTTTGGTTCATACTCGGCGTCAAGCGTCCCCCCGTGATCCGTTAAAGTCGGGACGCGGGCGGGCTATTCGTCCGCCTTTGCCCCGCCGATGTGTCGTTTGTTAAACCTTGCCTGCGCTTGCGAAATCTTGCCTTCCAGTATCAGGCAGGTCGCGCTGGATGCGTCACAAAACGCGCCGGCAAGCTCCGTCTGCTCTGCTCTGCTGGGCTTGCCCAGCACATGATTTCGTAAATCTGCGCCGTTGTGGTTGCCAACACCGATGCGCACGCGCGGAAAATTTTCGCTGCCCACGCAGGCGATGATGGAGCGCATGCCGTTGTGCGTGCCCGCGCTGCCCTTGTCGCGGATGCGAAGCGACCCCACCGGCAGCTCGATGTCGTCATAAAGCACGACGAGGTGCTCTACCGGGCATTTGTAAAAATGCATCAGCGCCTGAATGCAGTCGCCCGAGAGGTTCATATAGGTCGTGGGTTTGACCAGCACCACGCGCTCGCCATTGTATGCTCCCTCGCCATAGACGCCGGAAAACCCGCGCTTGGTGACGCTGATGTGCAGCGCATCTGCCAAAACATCCAGCGCCTGAAAGCCCGCGTTGTGGCGCGAGCGCTTATAGAGCAACCCCGGATTGCCGAGCCCCGCGATGACGTGCATAGACACCTCTAAAAAGTCGTGATTCTTTGAATCACTGGCTCACTATTCATATAAAGCCAAATTATCATAGCACGATCCCGCGCTCTTGACAACATTACATTGTTGGTGATACGCTAATACAACTATATGAGCAACGACGGAAAGAGTAAGCAGACCGCGCGTTTGAAGAGAGATTCGGGGTCAGGTGAAAGCCCGAAATCGCGCCCTTGCCGAACATGGCTCCCGAGCTCCTCGCGGTGAACGCTCCATTCGCCTCAGCCGCGGCGGCCTCCGCCCGATACAGCGGAAACTTATGCCCCCGTATCTTGGGGAAGTAAGGTGGTTTCTCGGTTCGCTTGTTTTGCGTGCCGTCCTTACATGTGGGCGGCATGCTTTTTTATTTTACTTTGATTTATAACTTTTATTTTACCAGAATTATGACTTGGCTTTTTGATTGAAATTTCACTGGAGGGCACAAACATGGCAGAGAAAAAGACGTTTTACATCACCACCCCGATCTATTACCCCAGCGCGAGCCTGCACATTGGCCACGCTTACAGCACCGTCGCCACCGACGCCATCGCACGCTATCAGCGCCAGCGCGGGGTTGAGACGTTCTTTTTAACGGGTTCGGACGAACACGGACAGAAGATCGAGCGCAAGGCCAAGGATGCGGGTGTCACCCCGCAGGCATATGTGGACAAGATCGTCGCGGGGTTTAAGGACCTCTGGAAACTGCTAGACATCTCCTATGACGGATTTATCCGCACCACGGACGAGCATCACGTCAAGGCCGTGCAGAAGATGTTTAAAAAGCTCTACGATCAGGGCGACATCTATAAATCGAAGTACACTGGGCACTATTGCACCCCCTGCGAGAGCTTCTGGCTCGATCGCCAGATCGAGGAAGCGGGCGGCGCCTGCCCGGACTGCGGCGGCAAACTGGAACTCGTGGAGGAGGAGAGCTATTTCTTCCGGCTCTCGAAGTATGCCGATCGATTGATTCAGTATATCAAGGATAACCCGACGTTTATCCAGCCCGTGAGCCGCACCAACGAGATGCTGCAAAACTTCCTCCTGCCCGGCCTTGAAGATCTCTGTGTGAGCCGCACGAGCTTCACGTGGGGCATTCCCGTCGATTTTGACGAAAAACACGTGGTCTATGTTTGGTTGGACGCGCTGAGCAACTACATTACCGCGCTTGGGTGGGGAAGCGATGACGATTCGCTCTATCGAAAATTCTGGCCGGCGGATGTCCACATCGTCGGCAAAGAGATCGTGCGTTTTCACACCATCATCTGGCCGATCATGCTCATGGCACTCGGTGAGCCGCTCCCCCGTCAGGTGTTCGGCCACGGCTGGCTGGTGCTCGACGGCGGTAAGATGAGTAAAAGCAAGGGCAACGTGGTCGATCCCGTGCAGCTCTGCGCGCGCTATGGCGTGGACGCCATCCGCTATTTCCTGCTGCGCGAAGTACCGTTTGGCTCGGACGGAACCTTCTCCAACGAGGCGCTGATCGCGCGCATCAACACCGACCTTGCCAACGACCTGGGCAACCTACTCAGCCGCACGGTCGCGATGATCGATAAATATTTTGGCGGCGTGCTGCCCGCCCACGGTGCGGTTGCGGACGAGGACACAGCGCTGATCGAACTAGCGAGCGTTCTACCCGCAAAAGTAGATGCGCAGATGAGCGAGCTGCACATTCCCGACGCGCTTGCAGAGATTTGGAAGCTCGTCGGCGCCTGCAATAAATACATTGATGTGACAGCACCCTGGACGCTCGCCAAGAGCGAAGCGGGTCAGGAACGGCTCAAGACGGTGCTCTACAACCTCGCGGAGAGCCTGCGCATCGTCGCGATTTTGCTCATCCCCTATCTCACGAGCACGCCCGCGAAGATGTTTGCCCAGCTCGGCGTAGCAAAAGAGCAGACGGCATACGAATCCCTCGCGTGGGGTGGTAGTGTGCCCGGCTCAACCGTGCACAAGGGCGAAGCCCTCTTCCCTCGCATCGACGCGGAGGCGGAGCTTGCCTTCTTTGCCGCCGAGGTGGAACAAACGAAAGCAGCGTCGGCTCCGGCGGCGGAAACTGCGCCCGCGGCGGATACTACCCCGGCGGCTCCGGTAGCACAAGCAGCCCCGATAGCGCCCGCAAAGCACGCGCACGGCGAAGAGGAAACCCCGGCGGAGATCGAGTATGACGACTTTGCGAAGATCGATTTGCGGCTTGCCAAGGTGATAGCCTGCGAGGAGATCAAGAAGAGCAAAAAACTCTTAAAGCTCACGCTGGAAGTCGGCGCGGAAACGCGCACCGTCGTCTCCGGCATCAAGCAATGGTATACGCCGGACGACCTCATCGGCAAGACGGTCGTGCTGGTAGCAAACCTCAAACCCGTCACGCTCTGCGGCGTGGAGAGCCACGGCATGATCCTCTGTGCCTCCGACGCGGAGGACACCAACCTCTCCGCACTGACCACGCTGGCCGAGATGGAGAGCGGGTTTAAGGTGCGATAAAAGCCAAACGCACGGATCATTTCAGATAAGGAGAAAAAACCATGTCCGAGCATATTCTAAAAGACGGGCGCACGCTGATTCTGCGCGATCCGACGCCGGACGACGCGCAGGAGCTGATCGACTATCTCAAGATCGTCGGCAGCGAAACCGATTTTCTCCTCGCGGATGAGAACGGCATCGAAGGACTAACGCTCGAAGGCGAGCAAGGCTGGATCACATCCACGCTGGAATCCCCAAACACCAAGATGTTTATCGGAACAATAGACGGAGAAATCGTGCTGGTTTGCGACGTGCGCGCGGCAGGCAGAATGAGAATCGCGCATGTCGGCAGCATCGCCATCACGATCAAGCGAGCCTACTGGCACCTTGGCATCGGAAAAATCGCCATGCAGGCGATGATCGATTTTGCCAAGAGCACGGGTGTGCTGCGCTCGCTCTCGCTGGAGGTGCGCGAAGGGAATGAGAGAGCCATCTCGCTCTATCAGCGCTTCGACTTCGTCGAAATCGGGCGGCACAAGGCGAGAATCAATGTCCGCGGAACGTATTTTGACGAGATTTTGATGGATCTCGACCTGACGCAGCCTGCGAAATGACGTGCTGAGAATTCTTGATTCTCCATCATCCGCAACCCGCATAATAAAAAACACAGAAAGAGAAACCATGCAATTATTTGACACCCATGCGCATTTGCTCGACGACCAGTTTGACCTAGACCGCAACGCACTCATCGCCTCACTTCCGGAGGCGGGGGTAAGTGGCTTTGTAGAAGCCTGCGTCGAGGCGGAAGATATCCCGAAGATTCAGGCGCTCACGCTGCTCTATGACTTTGTCTACGGCAGCGCGGGCATCCATCCGCACGCCGCCAGCAAGGCAGACAACACAAACCTCCTTCGCGTGGAGCGCGCACTGGCGCAAAAGAAGATCGTCGCCGTCGGCGAGATCGGGCTGGACTATCACTACGACTTCTCCCCGCGCGAGGCACAGCGGGAAGCGCTTAGTAACCAACTCGACCTCGCAATCGCCGCAAAAAAGCCCGTCATCATTCACGATCGCGAGGCACACGGGGACGTGATGGCGATGCTCTCCGCGCGAAAGGGCCGGTTGGGCGGCGTGCTGCATTGTTATTCGGGTAGCTATGAAGACGCGGTGAAGTACATAGACATGGGGTATTATATCGCCTTTGGCGGCGCGCTGACGTTTAAAAACGCCACCAAGCAGCGCGCGATTGCGGAAAAACTCCCGCTTTCCCGCCTCTTGATCGAGACCGACTGCCCTTATATGACGCCGGAGCCACACAGAGGCGAGCGCAACAGCCCGCTGCTGATCCACCTCACGCTTGAGATGCTCGCCAAAGTACGCGGCATCTCTATCGAAGAAGCGGCAAATGCGGTGAACCAGAACGCGACGGATTTATTCGGGATTTCGCTGTAAAACCGACCGTATCAAAAAGGGCGCTCCGTAAAAGAGCGTCCTTTGTGTTGTCTGCTGCCTGTTCCCCGTCTGCGTGCGATACTTTCGTACACGTATACTCTGCACGGTCAACGTTTAAGGGAGCTGCTCGCTCTCGCTCCCAGCTCCCTTTGTTTCTCTTAATCTACTGCTCTACCCCAACTATTGACGGAGAGCCGATATAGGAGAGGAATTTTCGGCGAATCCGCCGCCGGCTGCCGCCACTTATCGCGTTATATTTGCCGCAGTATTGCTGTTTGAATCAGCTTTTGCCAGGTTGTCTGGGCGAGGCGGAACTGAGCCGCGTGCTTGGGCGCGTTTGCCTGATATTCCTCCAGCTCGCTTAAAACCTTCAAAAAACCATCGTTCTGAAAATAGTTGGCGAGCTTGGGCAGAACCTCGGAGAGCGTTTTTCTCATACTGTCGATCTCCTCGGTAAATCCTTGCGGATTTGTGATGTACACCAGCAGCGGCTTGTATCGAACCCATCCGATGCACGCACTTAAAAACCGCGTGATGATCGCCTGAGAATCCGCCTTAATCGGTGCCAGTTCTATGGGGAGAACACCGCTGAGAATGTTTTTATAGCTCGAAAACCCGTCGTGGAACGCGTAAACCGGAATCTCCAGCACTATTCGATCGTGCAGCATAGTGGAAAGAAATGTATCTTCGCCGCGCGCTCCGGGCGGATTGAAAAACGGAAATGTCCGTTCAGGCTTCGTCAGGTTGATGCAAAGATTCGCGCCGGAAATGAATTTGCAGCATTTTGTTTCGCGCACTTCCTGCGGTTGCCGCTTCATCAACACCTCAGTTGAAGCGTACGTGACCCCACCTGAGCGCATCAAGCGTCGCATGTTGTCCCAGTTGATGATGTCGTTGCTGATGGCTTCGATAAACAACCGGAAATCATCCTCGGTAAAGTCTTCGCAAAACGGAATCTGCGGTATTGGTGATACATAGCCGCAATGGAGGCCGTTCGTATAATCGGCGTTGGGTATATCCTGCAGATGGGAGAGAATGATGTGCTGTCCGCTCCAGAGGCAGACGTCTTGGCTCTTGGTGACCGCAAGGGGATATTCGTCGTCATCCAGAAAGAGCAAATAGTCCATGTTGTTCTCCAGCGCCGCAAAGAGAATCGCATTGCGCTTGCCCGCGTAGCCGGAACCGAACACGCTGCGCAGCTCCGCCTTCTGAAATTGATCGTGTCGTTCGAGACGCTCAATATTCTTAAGCGCAATTTTCGCACCGATGAATACGATATGATCGAATAGATCGACGATGTCCTGGCTCAGGTTTGTATAGTCGGTGGACTGCGTTTTCAGATAGTCTGTATCGTATGCCACAAACAGATTTAGGCTGACCTTATAATCATCGGGTAGTTTTTTTTTCGCTTCCAGCCAGTTTCTGATGTAGGCGCTCAGCACCTTCCGGAAACTCCTTCTGCCAGTTGCAAATCCGATTCCCAGTTGAACAGTCTTCATCTTTTTCCTCCTGTTTTGCAGAA
>JAUYTF010000119.1 GCA_030695285.1 Eubacteriales bacterium
AACGGGTACCGGACGGGATGCGCGCGCCGGAGGAGAGCGTCACGTTTCCGGCAACCGTGTTGTCCGGCTTTGTCAGCGTAACGGAGGATATTTCGCTTCCGATGTCAGCGCTACTGCAAAAGAAGATCTTTGCCGTAGGTATGTCGTTATCCACCCCGTCTTCGCCCTCAAGCGCGACATTGGTGACGGTTGAAAAATCGATCTCAAGGCCGCCCAAATTCACAGATGCGGTGATGTCGTGGTCTGTCTCGTCCAGGTTGATCAGCCCAACCGCCTCGCCCTCGTCCACCGTAGGAGACATCGTTACGTTTCTCCCGCTGACGCTAGCGCCGCTGGTGGCATAGTTGAAAGTATTGGAGTTTACATTCTCCGCCCCAAATCCGCGAAAGTAAAACGCGGTCGCAGCCAAAGCAGAATTTGGAACCCAAAACATCTGCAAAACCAGCATAGCGCTGAGCGCAACTCGTAACGCTCGCTTTCCTGCTCGTTTGATCCGGCTTATTTGGGCAGTCAGCATATTTGCGACCTCCGATACATTTGTTACATCCGTGCTATGATCATAAAATTGATTCCGTCAGGTAGTACAACCATTTGTTACTTTGTAAGTTGCCTGCTTGGAAATACCATGCGCGTTTGCAGAAAGTTTGAAAACAATCGACCAACAAAAAACAAACGAACGTCGCTTATCATCTAAAAAAAGCGGAATATCGTTTGGATTATCTATATATACGAACATCCCATTTATAAAAATGAGTTGTTTCGCATTACATATTCGTTGCATGTTTCACGCCATTTTTTCCAGTATAGTGGTTCAAATAACGTAAAGTAAAGTAAAATTCTTGAATAGTTCAAGAATTTTTGGATGAAACCATGTTTTTTGCTGGGATTTATTTCATTGCGAATCTCGTCTTTTCGTCGTTTTTTCGTTTGCGTTCAAAAGTTTCGAATGAAAATACAATGCTTACTTGAATTTGTTACAAGGTATTGTACATATTGGTCAGTTAAAAACCATTTTTGGTGGTTAAGGTGCATAATGTAATACCGTCTTTAAAAAAATAACAGATCAGTGAATTTGATCTGCGAGAAAACACTGCGGTGGAAGTCGCTTCATGACTGGCGTATGATTGCAGTACCCAGTCATGTCGAAATAGCGATTACGGAATGCGTAGAAACTGTTACCGAACACCGCCGGATTTAGAAACTTGTACGGGCTGAACACATCAATCGCTTTGTTCGTGATAATCATCCCCGTCAGCAGCATCCGATACCGTGCTCTTGCGCCGAGACGATGCATGCATTTGCTCGCGGCAATATTGTGGGTTTTGATCTTGTGCCCTTCGTCGCAGACGATGAGATCGGCATCCCAGTTGGCGAGGTCTTTTTCCAGTCGCCACGCGGATTCGTAGTTGATGACCACGACGCTTAGGCCATGTGTCGGGATTTGTCGCAGTTTCTCGATTTTCTGAGATTCGCTGCCGTTCAATACAGTGAGCGAATACTCAAAATCAGAAAATTTACGAAACTCGTCCTGCCACACGCCGAGGATGGACAACGGCACGACGACAAGCATTCCCTCGATCTTTTGATCGAGGGACAGTCGCCCGGCGCCCGCGATCGTGGTTAGACTCTTTCCAGTCCTCGTGGCATCTCCATCAGGAGCGCGCAGCCGCAGCTCTGAATGGAGGGTGGGTCATCACCACCTTGATTGAGGCCAAACAAGCGGCAAGCAAATTCATATGCTTGTCGCTGATGCTCATATGGATGCGCTTTGATTGGCATCCGATTCATTTTATTGTTTTCCATGTTCCCTTTCGGAAGGGGCAATGGGTGAAATGCTTCTCCTATTTGACGCTTCTATCCCGGAGAAAGGGCGGTGGTTATGATCGGTTCTTCGCCGCGCAGCTCTTCGCTCCCCGCATCCCGCCGGGCCGCACTCTGGGACGTTATCCTCGACTATGCGGGCTTCTTATGACCATCGGCTATGTAGTTTTCAAGGATCAAAAACAACCCCTTCCCTCTTAAGCCACGAGAAAGAGGAAAGGTCTACAGCTTCGAGAATCTTTTTTAATAAGCAGCGAGATCGCCACGCACTTTGTTTGACGGAAGTCTCGCGAATACCATGCTTCGCGGCATATTCCGCTTGTGAAAAAGGTGGCGATTTGAAATGCAATGCGTAAAGTAATTCTTGTTGTTGAGTACTGAGCATCCGAAATGCTCTACCGAACCGCTCTTGATCCATTCGTTGGATCGCGCTTAGTTCCATATCAGATCTCGGATCAATAAATAATTTCCCCTCGAAGTTCATGGCACTCATTGACTCGTGCCTTCTCGTCTCACGCCGACTGTTGCGATACTCATCGCTTTCCATCTCTTTGATAGCGTTCGCGATCTCCGGCTCCACCTCCATCTCCTCGACATGTCCATCCGCAAAGCGATACGCAATTTTGACCAGTTCCATTTGTCCGGATCCTTTCGTTCAGAGCCAGACGATTGGCGCATTTTTGAGCGCACGAAAAAAAAGCCCCGGCGGCGCGGCACAAAAGCGCCGCTCGTCGGGCCCTATTTAGTTGTACTGAGTTATATCCTTAACCCCTGAGGGCGGCAGCCGGAAAAATCAGGTCACAAGCTCCAGAAGCCAGGGAGCGACCGGTCTTCCTCAAACATCGATTTTTTCTCATTCAGGCTGGACTACTCTTTGGGGGACACCTCATCTCAGCGTATTTTCGCACAGGTAAATACTGCCCGTCATCGGTTACGTCCCAAAGCACATGGCTCGCCATCACAGGACTGACGCCAAGTACACGCTGAATCTCCGCGCAGTCGTCAATCTTGTCCCAGATATTCCTCGCGGAACCTTTATCGCGAAAAGTGCCGTATCTCGTTCCGGAGTTGCCAACCGCCCATGAAGGAAGTTCTATGATCAGCTCTTTCATCGCCCGCTTCGTCGCATCCAAATCAATGCCGCGCAAGCCAAGGTCATCTTCGAGCAGTTTCAGCTTTTCTTTTTGGTTCTTCACTGTTACTCTCCTTATGCAGATTTCATTACCTTCTGGCTTGGTTTATACGCTATCGAAAGAGCCGATTGTTTTTCCTGGTTTTTTAAGTTAGCTACTTGGAGCGGGATAATCCTATTGAGTTTTCTATGCCCGAAATACGCGATAAGCTTTGCATCTGGTGCGTAGCTTGTCTGGGTTTCTACAGCAGTGTTTTAAACTGATCAATAAAAAACTTATAATTTCCAAGTGTCGTGCCGGGCGGCGTTTGATGATCCATCCCCGGAATAAATCCTCCGCTCTGTGCGACCGGACGCAGATACTTGATCTCTGCTGTAATTGCCTCTTTTCCTTGCAGAATACACCGTTTGTCAAAGCCACCTATCATCAGCAGTTCAGGATATTCTTTTCTGAGCCCAACGACGTCCACACCGGCTTTCCTCTCCAGAGGAAACACGCCCTCCACGCCGCAATCCAGCAGCCAGGGTATCATTTTTGTTACGTCGCCATCCGTATCGACGAACACTTTCGTTCCGTATTTTTGATTCGAATTCCTGCACCACCACGAGTAGGCACGCGTAGAAACTTTGGAGGCAGACTTGGCTTACATGCACGAATATTCTGCACAGTCGAATGAAAGCCTATTTAAGGAGTTTGAAGAAAAGATACTTGCTTGTAACGGCGAGATAGAACGCGTTATCTCGCAATGCAACGACGCTATCGTAAGCCTTGCTGTACCATTTCCTTTC
>JAUYTF010000136.1 GCA_030695285.1 Eubacteriales bacterium
CCCCGATGCGCGGACGCGGACAGATGTTTCCTATCACGCTCTGCCGGCAACGCGGCTTGCGTCGGAAGAGCGGCTAGAGGGGCTCTCCAATATGATCTTGCTTGGCGCGTTCTTAAAAGACTGCCTTTTGCTCTCGGAGGAAGAGACGCAGCAGGCGCTGGTGCAGACGGTACCTTCGCATAAAAAGCATCTCATCGAGGCAAATCTGCACGCCATCGCCATCGGAAAGGCGCATCGCGAGCGCACGCAGGCGGACACGCGTCCCACGCAGGCCGCGCATCGACCGCGGCGGGCAGTTTAACCGACGGGAGCGCCCCGCATATGGAAAACCGCGCGGCAGCAGATCGCGACGGAAACTTACATTGCATACGGCAGAAAAACCGATTGACAAACGCAACAAATGTTGATATTATGCAGGAAATTTCATAGACAAAAGCTGTGACGAAGACGGACGAACAGGCCGCGATTAGAGAGCCGGGGCGGGTGGAAACCCGGCGGTGCGCGTGTTCAAGCTCCTATCCCTTCCGAGCTGAAGACTGGAAAGGCGCGCGATGTGCGCGAACGAGTAGAGCCTTCCGTAGATGCCGCGTCAAGGCATAGGGCTTGTCCGAGCCTGCTAAGCGGCGCAGACAACTGCGCAAATTGAGTGGTACCGCGGGAACAAGATCGATCGTGATCACCCGTCTCAAGAATAACATCTTGGGGCGGGTGTTTTTGCACACCCAAATGACGTATAATAGTGCCATAGATTTCCGTTAGCATACAAGTTTTGTTCAAAGAGGGAGGGTCGGTGCGTGAAGATTTCGTGTGTTCAGATGAATGTCCTCGCGGGCCAGCCCGAAGAAAACTTCTCCCGTGCGGAGGCGCTGCTCAAAAAAGCAGCCAAGCATAACCCGGACGTGATTCTGCTGCCCGAACTCTGGAACATTGGCTTTGCGCCGGGACAGATCGATCCACAACTAGCGGACGAAGACGGCGCGCGCACCAAGGCGCTCTGCGGCTCTCTCGCGAGAGAATTTGGCGTCAACATCGTCGCGGGCAGCGTGCTCACGCAAAGAGGCGACGCGCGCTACAACACCGCCTATGTTTTTGACCGCGCGGGGGACTGCATCGCGCAATACGACAAAACGCACCTCTTTTCCCCAATGGGCGAGGGGGAGGCGTATGCGGCAGGGGACAGACTCGTGACGTTTTCGCTCGACGGGGTCGCCTGCGGGATCATGATCTGCTACGATCTGCGCTTTGCGGAGCTTGCGCGCGCGCTGACGCTCTCGGGCGCTGCGGTGCTCTTCATCCCCGCCGAGTGGCCAAGGCGGCGGACGGGGCAGATGCGCACGCTGCTTGGCGCACGGGCGATTGAGAATCAGGTGTTCGTCGCGCTGTGCAACGGCTGCGGAAGCGCTTATGGAACACAATACGGCGGTAACAGCGCAATTGTCGATCCGTTGGGCAATATGCTCGCGCAGGCTTGGCGCGGAGAAAGAATTGTTACCGCGACGATCGATTTAGAAGCGCAGGAGCGCATTCGAAAAGAAATCCCAGTATTTTCAGACCGCAGGCCAGAGCTATACTGTTCGCTGTGCGAAACTAACGATAGAAAATAGAAAATCCCCCTTTTGACCGCTGGCCGGAACTGTATGGCCCACTGAGCCACACACGCGACAGGCAGTAACTGAGCAGATCGCTTTGCGCAAGCAAACGCATCTTCAAACCAACCCCCTTTTGACCGCTGGCCGGAACTGTATGGCCCACTGAGCCACACACGCGACAGGCAGCAAATATATGAAAACAGACAGAGGAGACACGAGATGAGTTACACGTTTCCGGTGACAAGAAATCCAAACCCCAAGCCCAAGCCCGATCCTAAAGACCTGGTTTTCGGCAGGCAGTTTACCGACCATATGTTCGTCATGGACTATGACGAGGGTCAGGGCTGGCACGACGGGCGCATCATCCCCTATGGCGATATCCTCATCAGCCCTGCGTCCAGCGTGCTGCACTATGCGCAGATGATGTTTGAGGGCATGAAGGCGTATAAGACCGAGCGCGGCGAAGTTTTGCTCTTTCGGCCTGAGATGAACGCGCGCCGCCTCAACCGCACCAACGAGCGCATCTGCATGCCGCAGATGGATGAGGAGCTCTTCGTCTCCGCCGTCAAGGCCACCGTGCACGAGGATCTGGACTGGGTGCCGTCGGCTCCCTTTACCTCGCTCTACATCCGCCCGTTCATCATCGCGGACGATCCCGCGCTGGGCGTGCGCTCCGCGAGCCATTTTCGCTTTATGATCATCCTCTGCCCGTCCGGCCCGTACTATGCGGCAAACCGCGGCAAGCTCTCCACCACGCGCATCTACGTGGAGGACGAATACATCCGCGCGGCGCAAGGCGGCATGGGCTATGCCAAGGTCGGCGGCAACTACGCAGCGAGCCTGCGCTCCTCGCAAAAGGCGCACGCTTGCGATTGTAACGACGTGCTCTGGCTCGACGCGTTTGAGCACAAATACATCGAAGAGGTCGGCTCCTCCAACGCGTTTTTTGTCATCGGTGACGAGGTGGTTACGGCTCCGCTTGCGGGCACGATCCTCCCCGGCATCACGCGCGATAGCGTGCTCACGCTGCTAAGCGAATGGGGCGTTGCCGCGCACGAGCGCATGATCTCCATCGACGAGGTGGTTGACGCGGCGAAAGCGGGCGAACTCAAGGAAGCCTTTGCCAGCGGTACGGCGGCGGTGATTTCCCCGATGGGCACGCTGCGGTATCTGGGCGATGAATACGTGATCAACAACCGCGAAGTAGGCCCGCTGTCGCAGAGAATCTACGACACGATCACCGGCATACAGACCGGAAAGCTTGCGGATACGCGCGGCTGGACGCAGCGGGTGGATTAAAAGACGCTGGATATGCCTGGGCATATACCCGCTATAACAAAACACATCTTGTGTTTTTGTACAGCTAAGCTATAATTCACATTGGTTCCGGCACGTTGCCACGCAGTTTGGTGTGAAACAACACGAACGCGCGGTGAGCGTGCCGGATCCGTTTTTAGTGGGATGCGGGTTGGAGGCAGGGGGATAAGAGAATAGCGAGAGAAAGTAGAAAACAGCCTCTTCCGAGTGATCGGGAGGGGCTGTTTTGGTTTGTTGCATTAATGCTTCATACAAACATTACAATTATATTGCGTTGTACAAGGACTAATGATAATATAAAAAAAACATGTCGTGGAGGGCAATATGGGCAGAGCTTTTCTATCACATAGTAGTAAAGATAAAGATTTTGTTAAGCAGGTTTTTGAACTTCTTGGTAAGGACAAATGTATATATGACGAGTCTACCTTTGAGATAGGCCTCAAGCCTGTTGATGAGATTTTTAGTTCACTTGAAGATTCAGATATTTTTGTTTATTTCATATCCGAAAACGCCTTGAACTCCGATTGGGTAAGTATGGAGTTGAATGCTGCGAACTCCAGAGCTAGAATTGGAGCAGGACGATTACAGCAGATATTCCCAATAATCATTGACAATTCAATTTCATACACTGACGGCCGAATAGCTTCATATTTAAAAGAGGGAATTGGCAGCTATAATTTGAGGTATGTCGATTCACCATTAATTGCATACCGCAAAATCAAGCAACAACTAATTAAGCTGTATATACGTCAAAATCCTGACACTGATGCCGAGGGTATTTTTTATGGAAGAGATGAAGAATTAAAGTCGTTCAAGCGAATATTTGACAACCCATTACATGATCCAATTAAGTCGGTTTTTGTGGCAGGAATTGAAGGTATTGGGCGAAGAAGTTTTTGTATCAAGGCTTTCAAGGATATAGGCATTTATAAGAGTTATTATCTTCCAAATACTATTAGTTTGGGAAGAAATGAGACTATTGATGACTTAATTCTTAAAATATCTGACTTGGGATTTGCGAGTTACTCAATACCTGATTTAACAGCGATAAGTCAAATGGACACAAAAATTGGATTACTTGTCGAACTTCTGAATAAAGTACAATCTCTGAATGAATTCATTCTTATTTATGATAATTCAGTTATTGTAAATTATGATGGTATAGTTTATTGGTTTGAAAAAGCTTTGAAACTGATAAACGCTGGCCTTTCAGTAGCGGTCTTAACCTCGGTCAGACTTAAGGCAACTAGGCTGAAAAATGCTCAGTTTGTTTTTGCTACTGAAATATTTGAGTTAAACAAAACAGAGAAAGTAGGGCTTTTACGGAGACTAGGCGAAGTTGAAGAAGTTTATTTTGAAAGAGCAGATATAGCGTTTATGTCTGACTGCCTAAATGGATATCCACCTCAAATTAAATACTGCGTTGAGTTAGCAAAAGAAAATGGAATTCAATATGTTAAAGAGCAATCTGATAGAGTGTCTTTGCTATCATCTGATAAGGTGAATTCGATATTGAATTCACTAGTTGAAGGGTTTGATAGAAATCAAGCATTAGGATTTGTATCGTTTTTATGCGAATATGAATCCACGCCAGTATCTGTAGTTTATGATATCATTAAATCTAACAGTGTATATTCAGACGTATATTATAAAATGATCGCAATGACTTTATGTAGGATGATAGGTGCATCAAATGATTACGTCATTGTTCATGCTACTATTAAGGACTACGTTCAACGAGTCAAGTTTGAAGTGCCAAAAGATATTCGAACTTACCTCAAAGACAGGGTTTCTGATTTCGCAAGAAACATTGAGAGCAAACAATACGCAGACATGCTTAATGTTTCAGAA
>JAUYTF010000142.1 GCA_030695285.1 Eubacteriales bacterium
CACCGCGAGGCGCTTGACGCTCTTGGGGAGCGCGTCCACGAACTTTGCCGCAACGAATGGGCGATACAGGCGGACTTTGAGAAGGCCGAGCTTCGCGCCGTTTTTGTTGAGGTATTCGACGGTTTCTTCCGAGACATCCGCGCCGCTGCCCATGACCACGAGCACGGTCTCCGCATCAGGAGCGCCGACATAGTCAAAGAGATTGTAGGTGCGTCCCGTGAGCTTAGCGACCTCGCCCATGTAGTGCTCGACGATGCCGGGCACCGCGTCATAAAATTTGTTGGCTGCCTCGCGACCCTGGAAGTAGATATCCGGGTTTTGCGCTGTACCGCCCTGATGCGGGTGATCAGGATTCAGTGCGCGTGCGCGAAAAGCCTTGACCGCTTCGGTATCCATGAGCTTGCCCATGTCTTCATAATCGATGGTTTCGATCTTGGATACTTCGTGAGAGGTGCGGAAGCCGTCGAAGAAGTGCAAAAAAGGCACGCTCGACTTGATGGCGGAAAGATGCGAAACTAGCGCGAGATCCATCACCTCCTGCACAGAGGCGGAGGCGAGCATGGCAAAACCGGTCTGGCGGCAGCCCATTACGTCGGAATGATCGCCGAAGATGGACAGAGAGTGCGCAGCCAGCGCGCGGGCGCTGACATGGAACACGCCCGGCAGGAGTTCGCCGGAGATCTTGTACATGTTCGGAATCATGAGCAATAAGCCCTGTGAAGCGGTGAACGTCGTGGTCAGCGCGCCCGCCTTGAGAGAGCCGTGTACCGCACCCGCGGCACCGCCTTCGCTCTGCATTGCTGCGACGCGGACCTGCTGTCCGAACAGGTTGGTTCTTCCGTTTGCCGACCAATCGTCCGCTACTTCCGCCATGGTGGAAGACGGCGTGATCGGGTAAATTGCCGCTACATCAGAAAATGCATACGCTACGTGCGCCGCGGCGGTATTGCCGTCGATTGTCATGGTTTTTGCCATTTTGTGGATGCCTCCTCAGTGATATGTATGGAATCGGTGTGACCCAATGATTACCACCCAATATTATATCTTTTAAGAGGGGCACTGTCAATCAAACCGATCTCCCGGAATCGAATAAAATGCAGGGTTTTCATTCATTTTACAATTCACAAAACGGTTTTACGCAATTTGATTGCAGGATTCCCTGCAAATTTAGCATTTGACTAGTCAGAAAGGGGTTTGTCATATATATAAAACAGAAAGCGGGCGCAAAACACCCGCTTTCCAATAGAATAAACGTAGTTTCTCAGCGCGCGTCTCCAAAGAGTTTTCCGCGAAAGCGCTCCAGCACCGTCATGAGCGGCAGCCCCAGCGCGAAACACGCGATCGCCTGACCGATGGCGACATAGCCCGCCGCGACCCAGAAAGGCACGCCCACTTCATAAACATAGACCAGCAGCGCGCCTACGACCAGCGCGTTGACGACCACAGAAGGCAAGGGAGCCAAATATTTCGACACGCGGTTGCGCATTTTATAAGTGATAAACGCCGCAATCAGCGTCGCAAGACTACCCAGCACGACGTCATAGATCGGCACGCCCATCAGCAGGTTTGCCAGCAGACAGCCGATGAACAGCCCCGGCACGGCGGAACACGTAAAATCTGGCCGCACGCTCATGGCCTCGGACACGCGGCACTGGATCAGTCCCGACGAGATGGGCGCTAAGAAGATTGTCAGCAGCGCGTAGACCGCCGCGATGATCGCCCCCTGCGCCAGATCGCGCACCGTGAATTTTTTCGTCGATTGTTGTAAGTCTTCCAATGGATACTTCCTCCTTATGATATAGCCGCGGATTTGAGCAAGCGGTCGATTTCCGCCCTGCTCTGTGCGGCTATTCTATCTTCGTCAATGCGCAATAGCGCGCCGTCTTTGACTGTCATCCGACCCCCGACCCAGACCGCGTCCGCTGGCAGATGATAGCCTACCGTGCCGAAGAGATTCGCCTCGTCCCGCTCCGCCCCTGCCATCTCAAGGCGGTCATAGCGGATGGCGAACAAGTCCGCCGCATAGCCCGTTGCAATCTGTCCGAGTTTATTGCGTCCGAGCAGCCGCGCGCTGCCGCGCGTCGCCATCTTGAGCAGGTCATATCCGCTCGGCGCCTCCGCGCCATAGCGCAAACGATGCATCAAATAGGCCGCGCGGATCTCCTCCATCAGATTGGAAGCATCGTTGCTCGCACTGCCGTCTACCGCAAGCCCCACAGGAACATTCAGCCGGAGCATATCGGGAATTCGCGCCACGCCGGAGCTGAGCTTCATATTGGAGCAGGGGCAGTGCGCAACGCCCGTACCCGTGCTTGCTAGAAATTGCAGTTCTTCATCATTGAAATAGATGCCGTGCGCATAGAACACGTCGCTGCCCACGAAATCCACGCTCTCCATATAAGCCAGCGGGCGCATGCCGCGCGTATTTTTCGTGAAGCGCTCCTCGTCCTTGGTTTCACACAGGTGCGTGTGCAGCTTGACGCCATAGCCGCGCGCAAGCTTTGCGCTTTCCTTCATCAGATCCGCCGTCACAGAAAACGGCGAGCAGGGCGCGAGCACCACCTGTCGCATCGAAAACTCGGATGCGTCGTGATAGCGCTCGATGGCGATTTGGCTATCGCGCAGAATTTCATCCGTGGTCTGCACGACGGAATCCGGCGGCAATCCCCCGTCTTTTCGCGAAAGGCTCATGCTGCCGCGCGAACTCACCATGCGGATGCCGAGCGATTCCGCAGCGGAAAACTGCGCCGCGAGCAAGTCCCCCGCATCGTTGGGAAAGACGTAATGATGGTCAAAGCAGGTGGTGCAGCCGTATTTCATGAGCTCGCCCATGCCGGATAGCGAGCTGAGGCGCACGGTGTCCGCATTCAGATGCGCCCAGATATCGTAGAGCGCGGTGAGCCAGTCGAACAGCTCCATATTCTGCACATGACGAAGGTTTCGCGTGAAGTATTGATACAGGTGATGGTGCGTGTTGATGAGCCCCGGATAGAGGATGAGTTTGCTCGCGTCAATCACCTCGTCAGCTGAGACGTTGCTAAGATCTCCGATTGCGGAAATCCTGCCGTCCTGCATCAGCACATCCACGCCGCGCAGGATAGCGTCGTTGTCGTCACAGGTGACAATGCAGCGCGCGTTTTGTAAGAGTGTTTTCATAAACCTATTCGCTCCTTGCCGCTTGCCTATGCCGCAGGAAAGGGCGCTTACCCTTGTAAGATGCGGCTGTATTTGCTATACTGAATTGCCCTTTTGCCCGATTCGTGCACGGTTTTGTGCCGTATCGGAGTTATTTTATCACAATGCGCCATCGCATCACAAGAACGCGCGCGCATGCATGGCAGGACAGGAGTAAAAAGACATGACCCCGAACGCGCTCATCGAAATCGTCAACGTCGGGTTTCAATACGTCGGCGCGGAAAAAGCCGCACTGAAAAACATCAGCCTCTCCATTCAGAAAGGCGAGGTGGTCGCCATCGTCGGCCACAATGGCTCCGGCAAGAGCACGCTTTGCAAGTTGCTCAACGCGCTCCTGCTTCCCGCCGAAGGCAAGGTCACCGTCGAAGGCATGGACACGCGGGAGGAGAAGAATCTCCTCGAGATTCGCCGCCGGGTCGGCATGGTGTTTCAAAACCCGGACAACCAGCTCGTCACCACCATCGTCGAAGAGGACGTGGGCTTTGGCCCGGAAAACCTCGGCGTGCCTCCGGCAGAGATCCGCGTGCGCGTGGATGCAGCCTTGCAGGAAGTGGAGATGAGCGCCTATGCCGAGAAGGCGAGCCACGCGCTCTCCGGCGGGCAAAAGCAGCGCGTCGCCATCGCCGGTCTTTTGGCCATGCAGCCGGAGGTGCTGGTGCTGGACGAAGCCACCGCAATGCTCGACCCGCGCGGGCGCGAAGAGGTGCTCTCCACCGTGCGAAAGCTCAACCGCGAGCGCGGCATGACCGTGGTGATGATCACACAGTTTATGGAGGAGGCGCTGGGCGCAGATCGCGTGTTCGTTCTCTCCGAAGGTCGGCTCGTGATGGAAGGCACACCGAAAGAAGTTTTCAACGAGCGCACGCTGCTGGAAGAGAG
>JAUYTF010000155.1 GCA_030695285.1 Eubacteriales bacterium
TGCCTGTCTACGATGCGCAGAATCAGATAACCGATCCCGCAGGCGCCGACGCCCATCGCAAGCCCCGCCCAGTCTGCTATCCGGCTGCCGATGAGCACGCCGCCGATGAGCAGCACCAGCGGCACCGCGTAGGCAAGCAGGCTCGCCTGCACCAGGCGCTTCGGGGATAGATCCACCGCAACGCGGTCTCCCTCTTTAGCGCCGACGGTATTGGGCAGCGTGATCTCCATCTCGCTCTCGCCTACGGTCAGGCAAGCGCCACAGTGCGCGCAGGCGGAGCTGCGCAGAAAGCGAATCTGCACAGAGCCGTTTGTCACAGCCGTCACGAGGCCGATGTGTGCGCCCGCGCTCTCCAAGGCGTTACTCCTCCGCCTTGACGCAGGCGATGCTCAGCTCACGAAGCTGCTTGTCGTCCACGAAATCCGGCGCACCGGTCATCGGGCAGGACGCGTTTTGCACCTTCGGGAAGGCGATGACGTCGCGGATGCTCGTCGATCCAGTGATGATCATAGCGAGGCGGTCGAGCCCGTAAGCCATTCCGCCGTGCGGCGGCGGGCCGAAGCGGAAGGCGTCCATCAGGAAACCGAAACGGTATTCCGCCTGCTCGTCCGTAAAACCCAGCGCGCGGAACATCTTTTTTTGCAGCTCCCGCGAGTGAATACGGATGGAACCGCCGCCGATCTCCACGCCGTTGAGCACAATGTCGTAGGCTTTTGCGCGGACGCTACCGGGGTCGGTGTCGAGATTCGCCAGATCCTCATCCATTGGGCTCGTAAACGGGTGATGCTTGGCACTGAAGCGTTGCGCTTCCTCATCCCACTCCAGAAGCGGAAATTCCGTCACCCAAAGCAGATGATACTGATCTTTGGCAATCAAGTTGAGTTTTTCCGCGAGTTTCATGCGCAGCGCACCCAGCGAGGCAAAGACGATATCGTTCACGTCCGCAACGAGGAACAGCACGTCGCCCTGCTCAAAATTGGCAAGCTTGCGCACCGCAGCAACCTCGTCCTCGGTGAGGAACTTGAGCACGGGCGAGGCAAGCCCGTCCGCCTTGTCGTTCATCCAAATGAGCCCCTTGGCGCGGTAGGTCTTGACAAACTCGCCCATCGCGTCAAGTTCTTTACGGGAGAAGTGTTCGCTCGCGCCTTTGGCGTTGACCGCGCGGATGCTGCCGCCGCTTGCCAGCGCGTTTTGGAAGACGCTAAACTCGCTGTTTTTGAAGACATCGCTCAGGTCGACCAGCTCCAGGCCAAAGCGCGTATCCGGCTTGTCTGAGCCATAGCGCGCCATAGCTTCTTCATACTTGAGGCGCGGCAGCGGCAGCTGAATGTCTACATTCAGCGTATCTTTGAACAGGCGCTGGAGAAATCTTTCGTTGACGAGGCGGATGTCCTCTTCCTCGACAAACGACATCTCGATGTCAATCTGCGTAAAGTCCGGCTGACGATCGGCGCGCAAATCCTCATCGCGAAAGCAGCGCGCAATCTGGAAATATCGATCATATCCCGCGAGCATGAGCAGCTGCTTGAAGAGTTGCGGGCTCTGCGGCAGGGCAAAGAACTTACCGGGATGCACACGGCTGGGCACAAGATAGTCGCGCGCGCCTTCCGGTGTGCTCTTAGTGAGAATCGGTGTTTCGATCTCGAGGAAATTCTCCGCGTCGAAATATTCCCGCGCGATAAACGCGATCTTATGGCGCATGATCAGGTTTTTCTGCATCGCCGGGCGGCGTAGGTCGAGATAGCGGTATTTTAAGCGCAAGAGCTCGTTTGCCTTGCAGTTGTCGGAAATTTCAAATGGAGTGGTCTCGCTCTCGCTGAGGATCTTAAACTCGCTCACGAGCACTTCCAGCTCGCCGGTGGCCATGTTTTGGTTGATCATGTCGCCCGTGCGCAAGACGAGTTTGCCGCGCACGGCAAGCACGTATTCCGAGCGAATCGTGCAGGCGCGCGTAAAGTCCGCCTCGCTGAGTGTGTTGCTGTTAAAGACGATCTGCATCAGCCCCGTGCGGTCACGCATCTGCACAAACACCAGCGCACCAAGGTCACGGCGCACGTTTGCCCAGCCCATGAGGATCACTTCCTTGCCCGCGTCAGCCTTCGTGAAGTTGCCGCAGTAGTTTGTTCGTTTCCAGCCGCCCAATAGTTCGCTCATACGTTATTCGCTCCTCATCTGATCAATTTCAGAATGCGCTCCGCGTCCAGCGCGGTTGTGGTCTCGGTTCCGTCGCTCATACGTTTGAGCTTAGCTTCGCTTTTGTCAAGCTCATCGCTGCCGAGCACGAGTACATAGCTTGCGCCGACCTTGTCGGCATACTTCAGTTGCGCCTTGACGCTGCGCCCGATGTGGTCAATCTCCACCTTTGCGCCCATCTTTCGCAGGCCGTTTGCCAGCAGAAACGCTTTTTCTTCCGCTTCCGGCCCCATGGAGGCGATGTAGAGATCGTATCGCACAGGTTTTTCAATCTTGTAGCCGGTGTTTTCGAGCACGAGCAGCAGCCGCTCCATACCGAGCCCAAAGCCGACGCCCGGCGTGTGCGGCCCTCCGATCTCCTCGACCAGTCCGTCATATCGTCCGCCGCCGCAGACCGCGCTCTGGGAGCCAATGCTCTCCGAGGTGATCTCAAACACGGTCTTGGTGTAGTAGTCTAAGCCCCGTACCAGTCGCGGGTCAATGACGTAGCGAATGCCCATACCGTCGAGCAGCTTTAGCAGCGTCGTTTGATGATCGCGGCATTCGTAGCAGAGATGATCGCTAATGACCGGCGCCGCGTTTGCGATCTTCTGGCAGCTCTCCACCTTGCAGTCCAGCACGCGCAGCGGGTTTTGTTCAAAGCGCACCTTGCAGGTCTCGCAGAGCTCGTCGTAGTGTCCGCGCAGATAGTCTTTGAGCACCTCGTGATAGTGCGGGCGACACTTGGAGTCACCGATGCTGTTGAGGCGAACAGTCAGTCCACCGCAGCCGAGGCTAGAGAGCAGCTCGGTCGCCACCGCGATGCATTCCGCGTCCGCGCTGGGTTTGGCGGAGCCGAAAAACTCCACGCCAAACTGGTGATGCTCGCGCAGTCTCCCCGCTTGCGGGCGTTCATAACGAAACACGGGGTTATAGAGGTAAAACATCTTCGTGGGCTGCGTTTCACCAAAGAGGTTGTTCTCTACGAACATGCGCACCACGCCTGCTGTGCCTTCCGGCTTGAGCGTAACGGAGCGTTCCCCCTTGTCCTGAAAGGTATACATCTCTTTTTGCACGATGTCCGTCGTCTCGCCTACTCCGCGCAAAAACAGCTCGGTATGCTCAAACACGGGTGTGCGCGCTTCCAAAAAACCATATTTTTTAACGATATCCCGAATCCGCGCTTCCAGAAACTGCCACTGGTAGCTCTGCTCCGGGAGTACGTCCTTCGTTCCCTTCGGGGCCTTAAAGGCTGCCATAACCGACCTCCATGTCTCTTCCGTCATCGTTGCGCGATCTGAGCGCATGATTCTCAAAAATCCGGCCTAATCGACACGATAAATCATTATACCAGAAAAACGGTATAAAAAAAGCAGGTTCCGTTCCTCTAGGGACGGGAAACCCGCGGTGCCACCCTGATTGAACGAACCGGCAACCGTTGCCGCGTTCCTTCCGCTCTATTTCCGTTAACGCCGGTTCTACGTCGCGGCTTCGGGCGACTTTTTCGCCTTTGGACTGCGCGGTTCGCGGGTGCCGTTCATCCGACGCTCGTTTGCGAAACTTTCACCAACCGTTTCGCTCTCTTTTGCGATCTCGTCCAGACTACTCTCCCGTTCCCAACCTGTTTCTAGCACATTATAACGATGCGCGTTCCCGCTGTCAATCGTTTCCGGAACCCGAAACAAGGTTTTTCACGGAATCAGCGGAAAAACGCAGATTTATCCGCAATCAGCCGGTCGAGCTTATCGAGATATGTGGGCACATCCTTCGGGCTTGGCAAGCGCTCGATGCGGTTCTCTCCGCCAAACACGCGCTTGGTCATCGTCCCCGCCCCGTGAGAAAGGATACTCGCGATCTCCTCCATCATATCGATGTTATAGACGCATTCTTTCCCCGGCAACGCATATCCGACGTTCTCCAGGTTTCCGCTCATGTATTTCTGACGATACATGTAATAGGGGTTCATGCCCATCTGTTCAGCGCAACCCGCGCCGATTTTTATCATCTCCTCCGCCTGCGCCGCGCTGGCAAGCGTATGCTCGTACAGCTCCTTTTTGAGCGAAGAGGAGCGCTTGATGGCGAGCGAATGCACAGTCAGGTTGTCCGGCTTGAGACGCAGTATCGCGTCGCAGCTTCTTTGCATATCCTCCGCCGACTCACCCGGCAGACCCGCGATGAGATCCATATTGATCGAATGAAACCCGATCTCGCGCGCTAGCTCGTAAACGCGCACGATATCCTCCGCGGTGTGGCTTCTGCCGACGCGGCGCAGGGTTTCGTCGTTCATCGTCTGCGGGTTGATTGAGATGCGGTCGATACCAAGGCGCTTGAGCACCAGAAGCTTTTCGCGGTCGATGGTATCCGGCCTTCCCGCCTCCACCGTCGCCTCATCGCCAAAGCCGCCGTATTGTTTAAGCACGAACGAGAGTATCTCGTCGAGTTGACTTGCGCTGAGCACGGTTGGCGTGCCACCGCCCATGTAAAACGAGCGCACGCGAAAGCCGTTCTCGCGCACAAGCCTTGCGCCCGCCGCGATATCGAGCTGAAGTGAGATGAGATACTGCGTGAGGCGATCCTGTTTGCCCAGCACCTCGCTTGGAAACGAGCAATACAGGCACTTGGTTTTGCAAAATGGAATGCCGATATAGATGTCAATCTCGTTTGACTGAACCGAGCGGATAAACGGTTCCTGCACCGCGCAGATGCGCGCAGCAAGGTCGGTCTTTTCCGGCGAAACGTCGAATACATCGCGAAACATCCGCTGCGCTTCATTTTCGCCCGCTTGCGCAATCTCGCGAAAGAGCTTAGTCGGGCGAATGCCGGTAAGCGACCCCCAAGGCGTTGAAACATCGGGATACAGGCGCTTGAGCAAATGATAGCACGCGAGCTTCAGCGCGCGCTTTTCCAGCTTCTTGATGGTGCGCGCGGAGGCGCACTCCGGTAGATCGAAGGCTTCTGTTTCCAGCAACTCGCCCGCTTTGGCGAAAGCCGTATAGCGTGTCCCGTCGCTGATGAGTCGCAAATCAAAGATCCGTTCAGCGGATGCAGGATCGATCTCTTCTAATAGCGCAATCTCCGCTAAACTGAGAAAAAGCCGAATTTCTTCGGCTATGTCGTTTCGATATTCGGTTCGGTTGGTGGAAATCGCGATCATGCTTTGTTACCAGCCGCGTCTTCGGCGCATCGCGACGAATGGATTGTTGCGCCGCTCATATTCCAGCGTGGTATCCTCTTCGTGACCGCAGTAAACGTCAAAGTCGCCCTCGAGCGGAAAGAGCTTGTCTGCGATGGAATGAAACAGCTCCTTCTCGTTGCCGCCGGGAAAGTCCGTTCTGCCCGCGCCCTCCATAAAAAGTGTGTCTCCCACGAAGAGCTTTCTATCGCTCTTGAGCACGTAGCAAACGCCGCCTTTGGTGTGTCCCGGCGTGTGGATGACGTCGAATGAAAGCCCCGCGAGCGTCAGCGTTTCGCCGCCTTGCAGCAAAACATCAGGCTCAACTGGCTTGATCATGCCGCCGGTCAGCACAGCGAGGCTGACGCGGTTGCTCTGGAGCATACCCGCGTCCGCTTCATGGATGTGTACCTTCGCGCCGAACTGATTTTTGAGCGCAAACACTCCGCCGATGTGGTCGAAATGCCCGTGCGTGAGTAGCACAGCGACGCAGCTTTTGCCGTCTCGTGCTAGCGCATCCAGTGCGGGCTGTGCTTCGCCGGGGTCGATGACCACGACGTCATTCGTGCCGTCCGTGCCGAGTATATAGATGTGCTCGTCTAGCGAGCCGCTTGTGATCTGTCGAAAATACATCATTACACCTCTTGACTCTAAGCATATCGTATGCATGCCCCTATTAGCAAGCCGCGTCTTATGAAAAGATCTGTTTGGAGCTGGGCAATATCATGCTTAAGCCGTTGCAGACAAACCCTATCGTATTAGAAGCTCTTTTTCGAATCCAGCAATATCGTGTGCGGTCCGTCGTTGACAAGCCGCACTTGCATCATTGCCTGAAACACGCCGTGCTGAACGGGCACGCTCTCGCCTATCCGCGCAAGCGCCGCTTGATAGAGGGGAATCGCCTGCTCCGGCCGGGCGGCTTTGATGTAGCTCGGGCGCTTGCCCTTTCTCGCGTCCGCGCAGAGGGTGAACTGGGACACCAGCAGCACGCTGCCGGAGATATCGCAAACAGAGAGATTGGGAATCTCGTTCTCGTCGTCAAACACGCGAAGGCCTGTCACCTTGTCGCAGATATAATTCAGATCCGCGACAGTGTCCCCTTCTTCAATGCCTAAAAACACGACGAGACCGCGCCCGATCTCGCCGACGATTTGTCCTTCTACGATAACCTGCGCTTCGGTGGTGCGCTGAATGACTGCCCTCATGTTGAACCATTACTCCTGTTACTGTTTCGCGCGTGTAAAGACGAACGCCGCTTCTTATCGGTTCATGCGATACACATCGCTGACGCATTTTAGCTTTTTCAGATTGCGGATGATCACGTTGAGCTGTTCGGTGTTGGCAACTTCAAACGTCATCTCGATGATATACCGGTCGTCCGGCATCGGCTTGCCGCTGATGGACTGAATGCTCACATTCAGGCTCGAAATCTGCTGTGAAATCGAGGAAAGTGTGCCGGGTCGGTTGTCACCCTCAATCTGCAAGGACGCGTTGAACGCGCTCTTGGTGTTGATCGCCCACTCGACCTCGATGATGCGATCCAGATCGTTTCGCAGGTTGGTAACATTCGGGCAACTCGCCCTGTGTACAGAGACGCCGCGCCCGCGCGTGATATACCCGATGATAGGATCGCCCGGCAAAGGATTGCAGCAGTTGCCGAAGCGAACCGCCATGCCGGGGTCGCCCTTGACGATGATACCGTTGATGGGGACATGCGTTTTGCTCGGCTCCTCCGTATCCCCGCGGCGAATCTTCTCGGCGATCTCCAGCGCCTTGTCGTCCTTCTTCTTGAGTTCGAGCAGCTTGTGCAGCACCTGGCTTGCGGACATGCCGCCAAAGCCGATCGACGCGTAGATATCCTCTATGCCGCTGATATTCAGCCGCTCGACAAGCGGATTCACAAACTCCGGCTTGGTCAGGTCGCTGATGACGAGATTCTGGCGCTTTGCCGCGTCCTCGAGCATCTCTCTGCCGCGGGCGACGTTGCCCTCGCGGTTTTCTTTCTTAAACCACTGGCGGATCTTATTGCGAGCGGCCTGCGTCTTGACGATCTTGAGCCAATCGAGGCTCGGTCCCGCCTGGTTGTTCGCGGTGATGATCTCGACAACGTCGTTGGTCTTGAGTTTATAGTCCAGCCGTATGAGCGCGCCGTTGATGCGCGCGCCCTGCGTGTGATGTCCGATATTAGTGTGGATGCGGTAGGCAAAGTCCAGCGGCGTAGAGCCGCGCGGCAGGTCGATGATCTCGCCCTTGGGTGTGAGCACGAAAACGTACTCGCCGAGAAAATCCTTCATAATGCTCTCGACGAACTCCTGGCTGTCTTCGGTGGTGTCCCGCGCCTCGATGACCTGCCTAAGCCAGCTGGTCTTGCGGTCCAGCAGGCTCTGTAGATTGCGCCCTTCCTTATACATCCAGTGCGCGGCGATGCCGTATTCCGCCGTCTTGTGCATCTCCTTGGTGCGAATCTGCACCTCAAACGGGATGCCGTTTGGCGCCAGCAGCGTGGTATGTAGCGAGCGGTACATGTTTGGCTTCGGCGTTGCGATATAGTCCTTAAACCTGCCCGGAAGCGGCTTCCAGCCCGCGTGAATCACGCCGAGCGCCGCATAACAGTCGTTGACGGAGGCTACAATAACGCGGATGGCGATGAGATCGTAAATCTCCGTAATGGTCGAGTTCTGTCGCTGCATCTTCCGATACACGCTGTAGAGATGTTTTGGCCTTCCGCTGATGCTGGACTCGATCCCAACGGCGGCGAGCTCCTCGCCGATGATGCGCTTGGCATTGTCCAGCGTCTCCTGCCGCTCCGCCTGCTTTTCACGGAACTGTCGGCTGATGTCGGCGTACTCCTCCGGCATGAGATACATGAAAGAGAGGTCTTCCATCTCCCCTTTGATGGCGCCCATGCCGAAGCGGTGCGCGAGGGGAGCGTAGACCTCCAGCGTCTCCTTTGCCTTTCGCATGCGTTTGTAAGGATTACAATACGCAAGGGTTCGCATGTTGTGCAGCCGGTCGGCGAGCTTGATGATGACCACGCGCACATCCGCCGCGATGGCGAGAAATAGTTTGCGAAGATTCTCCGACTGCTCCTGTTTTTTCGTAATATACGTTTGTTGGCCGCTTTTGGTCAGCTTGGTGACGCCGTCGACAAGCTTGGCAATCTCATCGCCAAACTTAAATTCGATGTCCGCAACAGTGATATTGTCCCCGTCTTCAACGACATCATGCAACACGGCCGCGGTGACGCTCGAAGCATCCATGCCCATGTCCATGACAAGGCGTGCAACTTCCAACGGATGCACAAAATACGGCTCGCCGGACTCGCGCAGCTGGGTTGCGTGTGTTTGGTATGCAAAATCGACGGCGCGCTGAAACGCCTCCGTCTGCGCCGGAGAATACTGCTTGGAAAACTCTTGTACCAGCTCCTGCATATCCATTGAAACACACCTCCTCCCGCTCACGATTCCATCAGCGGATCGTTCCCTTTACACCGGGAATTAGGCTATAGAATACCGCTTTTACCCGCTATAAGTCAACCACCGTCAGAAAAATTTCAGAATTATTTCGTAATGATTCATGATACAATCCGGAGAACTTGCGCGAAAAAATGATCCATACGAGGTCAAAAAAATCAACGGCGAACCGTTGATCTTTCGTAAAGCGCTATTTCTTAATACTGCATCACGCTCTGCACGTCGTATCCAGCCAGCGGCGTGCGCCCGTCAAACTCTGAGCTGAGCTCTATGGCAAAACGCAGACCCACCACTTCGCCGCCTGCCTGCTCGACGAGCTTTACGGTCGCGAGCGCGGTGCCGCCGGTTGCGAGCAGATCATCCACGATGACGACTTTCTGTCCCGCATGGATCGAATCTGTATGGATCTCCAGCACATCCGAGCCGTACTCCAGACCATATTCATAGCGAATGGTTTCGCAAGGGAGCTTGCCGGGTTTGCGCGCCAGCACAAAGCCCGCGCCGAGCGCATAGGCAAGCGCCGCGCCGATGACAAAGCCGCGCGCTTCGGGCCCGACGACAAGATCTACCTGACGATCCCGCAGGGAACTTGCAATGGTTTCGATCAAAGCATGGTAGCCTTCTTTATCCTTGAGCAGCGTGGTGATGTCGCGAAACAAAACGCCCTTGATCGGGAAATCCGGAATGCTGCGAATCTTCTCTTTTAGGTCCATGTTACGCCTCCTGTTGGTCATTTAACATTTGATAGAGCGGACTCTCGCCAAGCGTACGCGTGGCGCAGTTCGTGTTAAGACAGATATGCCCCGTTTCCGTGTCGTAGGTAAAAAACGTAAGCTGCGTAAACACGCAAAGCGCCAGCAGTTCTTCGTTTCGTAACGCCCGAATCAACGCGAACAGCGAAACGGAGCCTTCGCTCAACGCGTTTTGCAGCCTGCGGTAGTGTTTTCGCATGGCAACGTCGTCCAGCTCTGCATGAAAACGATCGCTGCGAGGACCATACCATTCGGCAATTCTACCATCAGAACAGTCTCCATTATACAGTCTTTGCTGGAAAAAAGCATTATAAAACGCGATTTTTTCTTCAGAGGCGTTCGCGCAGATCCAAAAAAGCTCCACGCTCTCGCTGCCGCGATATGCATTGATGGTCGGACGCGCGAGCAGGTCCCAGTCCGCCGCCTTGTTTAAGGGCTCCAGCAGCTGGCTCTTGCCAAACGCGATTACGCGCATTACCTGATCCGCCTGCACCGCGCTGGCGCAGAAGTGCTTATCGTCCTTTCCGATAGTCCGCAGCGAGGCAAACCGCACGTTGTTGAAGCGAAACACCGGTTCCGCGTTGCCCTCGCCATAGGGAGATAGCAGGCGCAGCTCCTTGACGCGCGGTACTGTCAGTTCACCAAAGCGAACCGTCTCGTCAAACTGATAAGCGGGATAGAAGTCCTCCGCGCGATAGTTATCCTCTACATGCTGCTCAAACGCAGGCCGGAACGCTTCAAACCTCTCTCTTGTGATCGTAACGCCGGCCGCGCGCGCATGCCCACCGAAGCGGACGAATAGATGCGAAAACAGGCTGAGTGCTTCAAACAGGTCGACGCCCGCGATGCTGCGTCCCGAGCCGGTGAGTACGCCTTCTTGATCGGCAAACAGGATCACCGGCAGATGGTACTTTTCGCAAAGGCGGGAGGCGACGATGCCGATGACGCCTGCGTTCCAGCTTTCGTGCGCAAGCAGTATGACGCGTCCTATCTGCCCGCATGCGGCAATCAGCCGCTCCGCTTCTTCGAGAATCTCGTTCTCCGTGTCCCTGCGGCGCTGGTTGTATTCGTTGAGCGTGGCTGCGATTTCCTCCGCGCGCGTGTCATCTTCGCCCAGCAGCAGATGCACCGCTTCCATCGCGGTCGCCATCCTGCCCGCCGCGTTGAGGCGTGGCGCGATGATGAACGAAACCGTCATCTCATCCACGCGTGGCTGATTGAATCCCGCCACGTGGAGCAGCGCTGAAAGCCCCGTCAGCGACTGAATGTGCTTGAGGCCGCAGGCGGCAATTGCGCGGTTTTCGCCGGTCAGCGGAACCACGTCCGCAATGGTCGCAATCGCGGCAAGCGCCAGTTCTTCCGGTGCATATGTTCCATCGTTGAGTGCCTGAATGAGCTTGAGCGCTACGCCCGCGCCGCAAAGATAGCGGTTGGGGTAGCATGCATCCTTACGCGAAGCTGCGACGACCGCGGCACACTGCGGCAGCGTCTTGCTCACGCTGTGATGATCCGTCACGACTACGTCGATGCCGAGCACCGTACAGAGCGCGATCTCATCAAAAGCTGAAACACCGTTGTCCACCGTGACAATCAGTCTCACGCCGTGTTCGTTAAGCGTTCGCACCGCGTCAGCGGACATGCCGTAGCCCTCGGTGTGACGATGCGGAATATAGTATTCTACGCTCGCGCCCATCTTACGCAGGCGCTGCACGAGCATAGCGGTGGAGCAAACGCCGTCCGCGTCATAATCGCCAAAGACACAGATATGTTCTCCATCGTCGATGGCGCGGCGCACGCGATCTGCCGCCACCTGCATATCCGGCAAGAGGAACGGATCCAACAGATCGCTCTCCTTCGGCTCCAAAAAGCGCCGCGCTTCTTCCAAGGAAGAAACACCGCGCCGGATCAGCGCCCGCGCGATGAGCTGCGAACAGTTGAGTTGATCTGCTATTGTTTCAACGAACGCAGGATCGCAGTTGACCGGCTCGCGCGCTATCAGTCGGTTGTTCATCGTTCGCTCATATAGATGCCGATGGCGCATTCGATGCGCTTTTGCATCAGTTTACAGCTGATTTCGTGCGGGGTTTCCAATGCGCCGCCGTAGAGCACCGCGTTTGCCATACATCCGCCGCTGCAGTAATATTTTGCC
>JAUYTF010000165.1 GCA_030695285.1 Eubacteriales bacterium
GATATGCGGTGTGATGATGCAGTTTTTCTCCTTCAACAAGGGGTTGTCCGCCTTGATTGGCTCGCTGGATACTACATCCAGACCGGCAGCGTAGACTTTGCCGCTGTTGAGCGCGTCTGCTAGATCCTGCTCTATGATCAGTGGACCGCGGCTGTTGTTGAGCAGGATCACTCCGTCCTTCATCTTTGCAATATTCGTTTGGTGAATGATCCCTTCCGTGCTCGGCAAAAGCGGGCAGTGGAGCGCGATCACGTCCGATGACGCTAAGAGTTCTTCGAGTGAAACATACTCCGCTATGCTGCTTCCTTCCTCGGTGATGACTGCGTCATGCGCCTTTACGCGCATACCCAACGCTTTTGCGATACGCCCCGTCGCCTGGCCAATTCTGCCAAAGCCGATGATCCCGATCGTTTTACCGTCCAGCTCGATGAGCGGATGGTCCCAGAAGCAAAAGTCCGCGTTTTGCTCCCAACGCCCTTCGTGCACCGCCCGGTCGTGATGGCCGATGTGGTGGCAAATTTCCAGCAGCAGGCCGATTGCGAACTGACCGACCGCAGCGGTACCGTATGTGGGAATATTCGCGACGAGTACCCCGTGTGCTTTTGCGCTCGCAACATCGACGACGTTATAGCCCGTCGCCAACACGCCGACGAACCGCAGGTTCGGGCAGGATGCAAATACACCAGCACGCAGTGGCGTTTTGTTCGTATAGACGACTTCTGCATCTTTAATCCGGCTGATGATCTCCTCGTCCTCCATCGGTGTACGGTCATAAACCGTCAATTCACCGAGTTCCCCAAGCGCATTCCAGCTCAGGTCTCCGGGGTTTAGTGTATATCCGTCTAAAACTACAATCTTCATGTGCTTCTCCAAATATTCAAGTTCTAAACTTTCTTCTCATGCATGCAATTGTTTGAGCAACGTTTTTATTGCGCTTCGGCGTTGTGCTCAGCGCTTCATCAGGCGTTTTGCCGCCGCAACCGCGTGCGCCGCCGTTATACCGTTCTTTTCCAGCAGGCGATGATACGGCGCAGATTCACCAAACTGATCGTTGATACCGATGCGGACGAGTTTCCCACGGCCTTCTTCCGCGATCACCTCTGCAACCGCGCTGCCGAGTCCGTTGATGATGGTGTGATCTTCGATTGTAACGATGCCGCCGCAGTCGTTGATCGCAGCCAACACCGCTTCGTGATCCAGCGGTTTGATCGTATGCATATCCAGCACGCGCGCATGAATGCCCTCCTGCTCGAGCAACTCCGCTGCCTCCAGCGCAACGATCAGCACATCTCCGTTGGCAATGAGCGCAACGTCTGTGCCCTCCCGCAGGAGATTCGCTTTTCCGATTGTGAAGGCAGCCGCCTCATCATAGATCGCAGGCACGCCGTCGCGCGTAAAGCGAAGATATACCGCACCGTCAAGCTCGGCAGCCGCGCGAACGAGTTTTCTCGTCGCCCAGTAATCCGCGCCCATGATCACGGTCATATTCGGAATCGTGCGCAGAATGCCCATGTCTTCGATGCCCTGATGACTTGCCCCGTCATTGGCAGGGGTTAATCCTCCATGCGAGCAGGCGATTTTTACATTCAGACACGGATAGCATACTTCCTGCCGGATTTGCTCAAGCATGCGCATGCTCCCGAACACCGCATAGGTGGTCACAAACGGTATCTTTCCGCAAGTTGCCAGTCCCGCAGCGATGCCGCAGGCATTCTGCTCGGAGATTCCGACGTTTAGATACTGCTGTGGAAGCTCCTGTAAAAATGGAATCGTTTTGCAGGACTTGCCGACATCGCAGTCCACCACATAGACCAGCGGATTGTCATGCCCCAGTGCCAGAATCTCTTCGCCGTAAGCGTCCCGTGTCGGCAGCCCCATTTTATAATTGCTCATTGCAGTCCCGCCTCCACTTCTTCGATCGCCTGGATGTACTCCGCATCGTTCGGCGCCACGCCGTGCCATTTTACAACGTTCTCCATATACGAAACGCCTCGCCCTTTGATAGTTTTCATCACGATACAGACCGGCTTTTCTCCCTTCCAGGAACGTGTTTTTTCGAGGACGGCAACCACCTGCTCCATATCATGGCCATCGATCTGCTCGGTATGACAGCCAAATGCGCGAAACTTCATGGCAAGGTCACCCGTCGGCATTACGACGTCGCAGCAGTTGTCGTTTTGCAGATTGTTTTGATCGACAAGAATTACGAGATTATCTAGCTCGTATTTTACCGCCGCCTGCACCGCTTCCCAAATCTGGCCTTCCTGGGTTTCTCCGTCGCCGATCAACACAAACACCCTGTAGTCTTTGTCGTCGCGCTTGGCGCGTATCGCCATACCCACGCCGACAGAGAGCCCCTGCCCCAACGACCCTGTAGAAATGTCGACGCCAGGGCAGCGCTTCATATCCGGATGCCCCTGTAGAATCGAGCCTTCTTTCCGGAGCGTGAGGAGCTCTTTTTCGTCGAAGTATCCGCGCATGCCAAGGCAAGTATAGAGCACTGGGCATACGTGTCCTTTCGAGAGGATAAACCGGTCCCGATCATCCCAGCCGGGGTTGTCCGGATCGATATTCATCTCGCCAAAGTACAGCGCCGTCATCATATCCGCCGCTGATAGCGACCCGCCGGGATGGCCGGACTGCGCGGTATAGATCATCTTGAGTATGTTTTTTCGAACCTCGATCGCTTTTTGCTTCAGGCTCGCAACATCGCTTCGCTCTGCCATTTGCTTCACCCTACTTTTCGTTCATCAGACGATAGATCGCATCGTAGCCGGATCGTCCGATTTTGCAGACGGGCACGCCGACATCCCCGTGCGGCAAAAGACTCATCGATATCTGCGCAAACGCGATCACATCGACC
>JAUYTF010000169.1 GCA_030695285.1 Eubacteriales bacterium
GATGATGTTGCGACGATCCCGTGAGAGGTCGAGCGGAGTGTTGAGACTGCTCGCAGCCTCATAGGGAGAGAGCGAAAAATCACAGCTGTCGATGGAAGTGCGCGCCACCGTATAGCGAAGTCCGTCCTGTCCAAAGCAGGCATCGAGCACTTCTAACTGCTGCGCGAGGGGAAGCAGCGAAAGCGTATGGCCAACCGCCTCGGTGATGGCGCCACCGAACCCGAAAATTGTCTGGTTTGGCGCGGAGGGGTAGAGGTTGATCACGTCCCGCTCCTGCGTATTGTCATCGATGAAAACCGCACAATCGGTTACATTTTGAGAAGTCGTGCCGTTTTGATATGTCGTTGTGGTTGCCGTTGCTTGCATGCAATGCTCCTTGGTGATTCGAAATAATATTCAAAGCGTTTATTGATTGAAAATACCAGCGAGTAATTCGACAATATAATTGTTATGCATATTGAACAAGAATGCTGTTGACCGAACGAGGCTCAAGCGCAAAGAGGAGTGTTTCCCCACCATGACGCAAGGTCAATGAGCGCTGTTGGCAAAACGGATTCAAAACCGAAAACGCCAGCGATCCATCGGGATTCTCGAATGCCAACGTATCTGCTGCCCATGGGCCTTTCATGCCGAGACGGATGGCACCGCGCTGCACAATGGCGGAGGCGCTCTTCATCACATAATAATCGGGATTAAGCGTGAAGTTCTTGGTTGAGGGGTTTACGGTGACCATCGCGTTTTGCGGGTCGCCCCAGGTGCTTCGCCCGATTGGTTCTAGCACGGGGTTCCAATAGAGGTAGCTCTCCGCGCCGTTTCCGATGTAGTGCTTCAACATCGTCCAGACATAGAGGGCGTAGTCCCAGGTGTTGTCACCAAAGCCGCATTCGTTTTCGGACTGCATGAGCCGGATGCGTGGCCACCAGCTTTCAAACGTGCGCTGAATGGCGATTTTGCCGCCCCATTGATAGCTCACGCCTGTGATGTATTGCAACGCTTTCTCATCTGAAAGCACAACGTTAGCGAAGTAGTCATAGTCCTCGGTTGCCCACTTATCGAAGATCAGCCGGTTGTAATCGCAGCCAGGCGCGTTGATTGTGCCAAGCCAGAGATCGGTGCCCGGGCAGTCCTTGCGCAGAACGGGGCCGAGATGATCACGAATAAACGCGCGCAGTTCCTCACCCGTCCACATGCAGGAGGGAAACTTCTGGTTAGCGACCGGCTCGTTTTGCACGTGCACCTGATGGATGGTCACGCCCTCCGCCGCATAAGCCTGCACAAAGCGCACGAAATAAGCGGCGTAGGCGCGAAGGTTTTCCGGGGTAGAGATCAGCTTGCCCCAATTGTAGACAGGTGGGTCTTTCATCCACGTCGGCGGGCTCCAGGGCGAGGCAAAGAGCGTCATCTCAGGCTGATAGCCCTGCGCTTCTTTGATATAGGGAATTAGGCAGTGCTTGTCCCGCTCGATGCTGAAGTGCTCCAGCGCATAGTCGCCCGGCGTTTCGTCGAGGCTGTACCAGTCCTCGGCATAGTCGTTTGCGCCGATGGGTAGGCGGCAGACGTTAAAATTTGCAGCCGACGGGGAATAAAACTCCGTTAAGAGCTCACTTCGCTTCTCCTGCGACAGATGGGATAGTGCGCGGTATCCAAGCTCGTTGAAGCAACCGCCAAAGCCCTCCATCCGCTGATATCGCTGCCCGTCTAGTTCCAGCGTGGCGGGCGCGTTTGTTGTTTCGCACTGCTTGGGTTGCCACAGTGCTTGCTCATTAGAAAAGTGCCATAAGACGTTTGACATACAAGTGCCTCCTATTTTTCAGATCCGGTGGTCAGGCCGTCGATGATGTATCGCGAGAAAAACGCAAAGACAATCATGATGGGAATGACCGAGATCGCGATGGCAAGATACATTGCTCCATAGTTTGTGACGTATAGTCCCTTAATCATGGAGATCATCACCGGCATGGTGTAGAGTTCTTTTCGTTGCAGAATGATCAACGGTCCCATATACGCATTCCACGAGGCGACAAAGTTGAAGATGCACATCGTCGCAACGCCCGGCATAATGCACGGGAGCACAATGCGGTTGAAGATGCCGAATTCCGAACAGCCCTCAATGCGCGGGGCTTCGATCATGGAATCCGAAATGCTCTGCTCGATGATGCCGCGCAGGAAGAAAACGGTGGTCGCGTTTGCGATGCCGGGGATGATGAACGGCAGATAGCTGTTGGTCATGTGCAGGTTGAGACACAGCCTGTAAAAACCGATGATGCTCAACTGCGAAGGAATCATCATAGATGCGAGTACGATGGCGTAGAGCGCATTTTTAGAGCGAAAATTGAACTTTGCAAAGCCATAGGCAATCATCGCACCGAAATATCCCGTCAGGAGGGTGTAAGGAACCGAAATGACGATGCTGTTGAAAAATCCGCGCCAGATATCGACCAGCGACTGCATGGTCTTGTAGTTATCCGCAATAGAATCGCCCGGCAGCAGGTTGAATTTTTGAATGATATCCAGGCTCGAATGCGAGCTGTTGATGAACACGACCAAAAACGGCACCGCGCACAGCAGCGCGAGGAAAATCAGCATGAGCCGTATACTCAGTGCGGAGAGACGAAAAGAATGATGTTTCATAGTTTATACATCCCGTCCTTACTGCGCATGGCCTTGTATGCAAAGCCACTCATTCCCGCAATTAGAAGAAACAGCACGCAGGAGATGGTGGCGGAATAGCCATAGTTAAAGTTTTTGAACCCTTGGTTGTAGAGATACATAGAGACGGTTAAAACGGCCTTGCCCGGATCGCCCAGATTATTGGTGAGCGTCAGCGGCACGTCGAAAAGCTGCATACCGCCGATAAACGACGTAATGGCGAGATACACCAACGTGGGTTTGATGAGCGGGAGTGTGATCCGCCAGAAGGTCTGTGATTTGCTCGCGCCGTCTACCATCGCGGCCTCATACATGCTCTTGTCCACGGTGGTCGTCCCCGCGAGGATGATGACGGTGGTGTAGCCAAACCACATCCACCACTGCACAAACGAGACGAGCCCGCTTGTGAGGGCTTTGCTTTGAAAGAAACTGATCGGAGCACCGCTGACATTAAGCGCGGTGAGCAGCTGGTTGATCGGAGAGCTGTCGCCGTCGAGCAATAGATTGAATAGTAAGCCAACGGAGGTTGCGGTGATGAGATTTGGCAGGTAAAACACCGCCCGATAGAAGTTTTTTCCGCGCACGCGGGAGAAGGTGAACACAGCTACGAGCAGCAGCGCAACCCCAAACTGCGGAATCGCGTTGCCAAGCCAGATGCGGACGGTGTTCCAAAGCGACAGGTAGAACACCTGATCGCTCAGAATACGCACATAGTTTTTTAGCCCGATGGAGAACGCAGGCATCAAGCCGTCCCATTTCTGCAGGCTGAGCTGGAATGTGCTGATGATGGGATACAGCCCGAAGATCAGAAACACAACAAAGAACGGCGCGATGAACAGATAGCCATAGCGGTCTTTTGCAAGCGTGCTTCTGCGGGCCTTCTTGCGCGGGAGTTGCCGCGCGTCTGGTTGGATCATGTCCAATAGATTCCCTTCCTCAAGATGGGCATATGGGTTAACGCAAAATGGATATACAGGCTACTGCAAGATGGACATATTGACTGCCACAAGATGGGCAAGCGGGCTGCCGCGAACTTGCGCGGCAGCCCTGCTTGCGCGTGGCTTACGGTTTATTCCGCGATGGTGAGTTCCGGATAGGCGTTGAGTGCGTCCGCTTTGAATTGCGCAATCGCTTCGCCCTTCGTCATCGCGCCGGAAACATAGGATCTCACGACGGAGAGGAAGGCATTATTGAGCGTGCCGTCATACTGCGTCATCAGATCTGCGGGAATCTTCGCGATGACGCCGTTATAGAAGGCATAGAGGTTCTGTCCGCCGAGGACTGCGTCTCCCGCTTCCAGCGCGAGGGCTTCGTTTACGCTCTTGAGCGCGACATATTCGCTGTATTCGCTGGCGTATGCCTTGACAGATTCCTCGTTCAGCGTGCAGTATTGCAGGAACATCCAAGCGAGATCCTTGCTCTGGCTGCCGTCGTAGATGCCAACCCAGGTGCCACCCTTGACGTAGGGGACAGGCGCTTCGCACATTGCCCACTGGCCGTTTGTGGTTATGGCAGAGGGCTTGATCAAGAACTGGTAGCCCCATGTGGGCAGGATGTAGGAGAAGCAGTCCGCGCTCTCCACAGCAGCGTACCATTCTCCGGTCCACGGATCACAGTTCTTGTCATAGCCATTATCGACGATTGTCTTCGCCATGTCCATGTATTCCGTCAGGCTCGGGTCAATTGAAAGCTGACCGTCCTTCACCCAGCCGCTCGCGCGGTTGGTGAACTCCATGTTCATGATGTCCTGCCAGGTGGCGAACATCTTGATGCCGCTTTCGGACATCTTGGCGGCAACTTCCATCATTTTAGCGTTGCTACCCAGCAGTTCGCCAACCGTTGCCGGATCATCGGTGCCCAGCACGGCTTTGGCGATATCGCGGCGGTAGATGATGCCGCCCGGGGAAGCCTGCCAGCTCAGCGCCTTGGTGACGCCATTGGAATCGGTGCCGATGCTGAGCACATATTCCCAGATATTGTCCTTATACTCGTCTACGCCGAATTGGCTTAGATCGGTCCAATAAGGGGACTCGACCAGGTACTTGACATAATCGGATTCGCCGGTGAACAGATCCGGTGCTTCGCCGCCGCTGATGGCGGTGGAGAGCTTGGTGAGGAATTCCGAGTTTGGTACGACGGTAACCTCAACCTTGATGTTTGGATAGATGGCGTTAAAGCCTTCCACGAACCGGGTGAGTTCCTCACCAGAGGACCAAACGGTAATGCTGCCGCTCAACGAAGCGGGGTCAACGGGGGCCTCTGTCGCCTCGGCGACGGGTTCCGATGTCGCAGCGGCTGCGGTGTCGGTGGTGGCTGCTTCGGTTGCCGGGGTGCTTGCGCAGGCAAACATCGTGCAGGCCAGTGCAAGCGTCAGGATCAATGCCAGTGTCTTTTTCATGTATTCTCTCCTCCTTTTTCTATGCTGAAATGCAGATGCATTCAGGTCGCTTATTTTAATGAATATGCTCTATCAGCCGATTATGCCGCATTTTTTTAAACCGAGAT
>JAUYTF010000171.1 GCA_030695285.1 Eubacteriales bacterium
GGATTCGGATACACCAACGCGCTCGCCAAGTTTCGCCGCAGTCATGAACGCAGCGTCGTCATAGGAATTGAAGATGTATTCCGCGATGCGCCTTTGCCCCTTGGAAAAGGTGGAATACTGCTTTTCCATCATCGAAAACAATGCTTCCATGCGCCTGGTTCCTCCAAAACAATATGGTGCGTGCCGTGCGGGCGATTAACCGAGCCAGCGAAAGTCGTTATCGTTCATCTCACCCATGCGGGAGTACTGTGTGAGGTCATAGGTGATGGGTGTAAGCGTGACATATCCTTCGCGCGCCCAACGGTCGTCTACATCCATCCCATCCGAGCAGGTGGTGCAGCCGCGCGGGCACCAATAGTAGGTTCTTCCAAACGGGTCTTTGCGCTCGACATATTCCAGCGCGTACTGCTCAACAGCAAGCGGGGTGACCTTGATGCCTTTGAGTGATGCAAACGGTACAGCGGGCACGTTGATGTTGAGCACCGTGCCAAATGAGAGCGGATGCGCCGCGACATACTCCACCGCAAAAGCCGCAATGCGCGCCGCCGTATCCATGTGTTCGCCCGGATAGGACAGGCAGGAGACCGCGATCGCCTGATATCCCAGCAGAGCAGCTTCATGCGCTGCGGCGACAGTGCCGCTGTAGAGCACGTCCGTGCCCAGATTCGGCCCGTGGTTGATGCCGGAGACCACGATGTCCGGCGCAGAAAACAGATTGCCCAACGCAAGGCGGACGCAATCCACCGGCGTGCCGCTGACTGCATAAGCCGGAACCTCAGGCAACCCTTCAACTCGCGTCTTGTGTACGCGCAAGGGCTCGTTGAGCGTCATGGCGCGGCTCACCGCGCTTCGCTCGCGATCCGGCGCGGAAACAAATATCTCGTGATGCCGGTTTAGCTCCGTCGCCAGCGCGCGGATGCCGCCGGAAAACACGCCATCATCATTGCTTAAAAGTAATTTCATGCAGGAACTCCGTCAAGTAATCGTAAAAGCATTGTAACATAATGCGTGAAGGAATGCAAAAAAAGAAGACTGTGCAGGAGAACCTGTATTCCCCTGCACAAAAAGCTCGGAGAAGTCGATTGACAAATTTTGATTATTCCAACGGCGCAACGACGATTTGCTCAAAACTCAACCCGTTGACGCCTTCCACGTACCCATAACCAAAGATGAACGCAATCGTCGCCGCCTGAACGACGACCACGACCAGCATCGCAAAAAACCATATGCCGCGCGGAAATCGCCCACGGCCGCGAAATGCCCGATAGAGCAGGCGGTTGAGGATGATCGTGAGAATCACGGGCGAGAAGAACAGCAAAAGCTGCAATGCGCTCTCGAGAATCACCTGCAATGTGCCGCTCCTGAGTATCGACC
>JAUYTF010000175.1 GCA_030695285.1 Eubacteriales bacterium
GAAAACGCAATCGTCACCGCGATTAGGGAAGCGATCTCGAGTAGCAGCCAAGAAAGCGCAAGCCCGAGCAGGCAACCCATGAGGCTGACCATGAGCGCTTCGATCAGAAACTGCATCATGATGCTCTTTTTACTCGCACCGATGGCTTTGCGGATGCCGATCTCTTTTGTGCGCTCCGTGACCGAAACCAGCATGATGTTCATGATGCCGATGCCGCCAACCAGCAACGAGATCGCTGCGATGCCGCCGAGCAGCAGAGAGAGTGTGCCGGTGACCGTATTCATGGTGTCGGCAATGCTGCTCATGTTGATGAGCCGATAGGAATCCTCATCCTGATGGAATCGCGTGAGCATAAAGCTGTCTACCTGGCGCTCAGTCTCGTCCGTATCGGCGACGGCTGAAACTGAGATCGAGGTGATATACGGCGCATCCGCCATGCGGGACTCCACTGTGAACGGTGCGTAGGCCGCGTAGCCTCCGAGCATGGCGGCAAAGAGAGAGGTATCCTCTTCCAGCACGCCCACAACAAGGAAATTTCGTCCGCCAATGGTGATCTTTTCTCCCGCGACGTCGGCCTTGCCAAAGAGCTCCTGCGCTGTGTTGTACGCTAGAACCGTTACATAGGACGCGTTCTGAACGTCCGCAGTCTTTAGGAAGCGACCGTACTTGAGCGCTAGCCCCTGTATATTATAATATGCGGGGGTTGTTCCATACAAGGACACAGTTACGTCCGAGTAGCCATATTTTGCGGTGACATTGGTGCTGCCCGACGGAGCGGCTTCTTTGACCGCGCTGAGGGCTGCAATCTCGTCCAGATCCGCCAGGCGGAGGGGCGAACCCTTGTCGTCCGCGATGCTGACGGTGACCATATCGTTGCCGAGCGCCGTAATTTCGCTCGTCACCGCGCCGGTCGCGCCGTTGACAAGGGAGACGAGCACCACGAGCGCAACCACGCCGATGATGATGCCGAGCATGGTCAGAAACGAGCGCATCTTATTGGAGGCAATTGCCTCCCACGCCATTTTTACGGATTGGATGATCATACGCTCACCTCCGATACGCGGCCGTCCATAATGCGGATGCGGCGCTGCGCGCGTTTTGCGACTTCCTCGTTGTGCGTGATGAGCACGATGGTGTCGCCCGCGCGATGTAGCTCATGAAACAGCGCTATGATGTCCTCGCCGGTTTTGCTATCCAAATTGCCGGTTGGCTCATCCGCCAGAAGGATAGCAGGGCTTGTTGCCAGCGCGCGCGCTATGGCCACACGCTGCTGTTGACCGCCGGAGAGCTCTGCGGGCTTATGGCTGCTGCGGTCGCTGAGGCCGACGCGATCCAGCGCGCGCTCGGCCATCTCCTTGCGCTCGCTCAGGTGCATGCGCTGGTAGATCAGCGGAAGCTCAACGTTGGCCAGCGCGCTCATGCGCGAAAGCAGGTTAAAGTTTTGAAACACGAATCCGATCTTCTTGTTGCGGATGCGCGCAAGCTCGTCCTCTGAATATTGCTCGATGGACTGCCCGTCGAGGATATACGTGCCGCTGTTTGCAACGTCGAGGCAGCCGATGATATTCATCAGCGTGCTCTTGCCGCTGCCGGAAGGGCCGATGATGCTGACGAACTCACCCTCGAGGATGGTCAAGTTCGCGTCGTCCAGCGCGCGCACCTCCTCCCCGCCGACCGAATACACTTTTGTGATGCCGGTCATGGTGATGATGGGTTTTCCGCTTGCCATGATCAGTTTCCTCCAGCGGTCGAATGTCCGCTTTCTTCAGCCGCGGCATTGCGCTGCGCCATCATGCCGGCAAATGCCGTCGTAGCGCTCGTGTCCAAATACCAGACCTGATCTTTTGCGACGAGCCCGCCGGTTACTTCCGCGTAAGTGCCGTCGGAGAGGCCGGTGGTGATGTCTCTGCGCTCATATGCGCCGTCGGCGGCTTTCACGGTGACATAGGTTCCGGAGAAGTCATCGTTGATGAGGTTCACCGGCAGCAAAGGCACGTTTACTTTCTTAGAAGTCAATATCACGGCGCTGCCGTTCATGCCTTCGAGCAGACGCGTATCAAACGCCAGCATCACCTCGACGGGATAGGTGGTAATGCTACCGTCGGTTGCACCGATGCGCGAGATATGGGTCACGCTGGCCGGAAAGACCTCGCCGGGATACGCATCGAGCGTTACGCTCGCGCTTTGGTTCAGCTCGGCTAAGCCGATGTCCAGTTCATCTGCGTCGATGACGAGTTTTACCGCGCCGCCGGTGTGCAGCACAAGCACGTCTGTCAGGCCGTCGCTCGCTGTTGCGGCGGGAACGTCTGTGTTTTCGGTGATCATAACCTCGTTGACAAACCCGTCCACAGGGGAGATGACGCGTGGATCCTGCAGATAAGTCACGAGCAGTGCATACTGCGCGGCTTTCTCAGCCCGCTCGGAGAACGCGGTGATATAGCTTGCGCTTGACGGCGCATTCTCCAGAGAGAAGAGCTTGCTGCCCGCATAGACAAAATCGTTCTCCTCCACCTTGACATCGGTGATTTCGCCGCCTGCGGCGACGACCGCAACGGGCGCGTGGATACCAAGCGTGCCTTCGCCAAGTAGCGTCTCGCCATCGTAAACCTGCGCCATGGCCTGATACGGCGTGCCTTTGTCAGTCAGCGTTACAAGATAACCATCAGCGGTTTTCTCGGCGAGGATGCCCTTTGCCTTGCCGCCGTCCCAGCGTACCGTAACGTTGCTGTAGAGCGAAAGCTGCGCTTCTGTGATGATGGAAACCTGCATCTTCTCGTCCGTTGAGATCAACGCCAGCATGCCGTATTGGCTGATGACGGCGTGCGTATCGTCGCCCGTTTTTGCGGGCAGATACTTCACGCGGCCGCGCACAGGCGCATTCACCTGCGTGACCTTGCTGCGGGAGGCGATCTGCTGATCGAGCGATGCAAGCGCAGCGCTGGTCTCAGCCGCAAGATCGCGAAGCGAGTCAACGTCCAGCGTGGCGAGCACATCGCCCGCCTGGACTGCGTCTCCGACTTTTACTTCGACGTTTTCTACGCCCACGCCGCCGGGCAGCTGCAGGGTTTCACTGTCCGCCGCGGAGAGGCGGCCGCTGCCGGTGATCGTCCGCTCGACAGTGCCGTTTTCCACTGTGTAGGAGATATAGACAGCCTGGGAGGCGCGCTGAGCCGCTCTGTTTAACAGCAGCAGGCCAACGCCGATGGTGATGACCACCGCGAGCAGGACCCAGAGCCAAACGCGGGATTTCTTCTTTTTTGTCTGCATGGAGGAGGATTCCTTTCAATCTTCGCCCCGGAATCAGCCGGAGCATGGTATTTCTGGTTTTCCCGCCTATCGTAGCGAGCCAACGTAAACTCAAGAGAAACTGAGTCCGAGTAAAGGTGTCTTTTTAGTGAAACACAAGCCGCGGCGTCGCGATCAGAGCGGAAGCGCTACGGAAAATTCCGTACCGGCACCTTCCTCACTCTTGCAGCGGATGTCCCCGTTATGCAGCGCAACCACACGTCGCGCGATGGAAAGCCCCAGCCCGTTGCCAGAGACGGCGTGCGAGGCATCTCCCTGATAAAACTTATCGAATATATGCCGTTGCGCTTCTTCAGAAATGCCGTATCCGTCGTCCATGATGATGAACACAACGGAAGAGTCGCTCTTTCGCAGCCGGATATCGACACAGCCGCCCTCGGGCGTAAACTTTACCGCGTTGTCGATGAGGTTGAGCCAAACCTGACTGAGCAGCTCCTCGTCGCCCTCGATCAACACTTCATCCAGCTCAACGCTGAGATTGAGTTTGCGCTGCTCCCATTTGTTTTCAAACAGCAGCACACTGCGGCGCACCTGCTCGGTCAGGTCAAAGCGCGCGCGGTCGGCCAGAATTGACTGCTTTTCCACACGCGAGAGGTTGAGCACGTTGGTCGCAAGCTGTGCAAGCCGCGAGGACTCGTGGATGATGATGTCGAGATACTCGTTTCGCTGCTCAGGCGTTAGGTCGTCGTGCTTGAGCTCCTCCGCGAAACCTTTGATCGAAACGATCGGTGTCTTAAACTCATGCGAAAAATGATCTACAAAGTCTGAGCGCAGCATTTCGATGCTGCCTAGCTCCTCCGCCATGCGGTTGAAACTCGTCACAAGATCCGCAAAGGAGCCGGCGCCGGGGAAGCGCAATC
>JAUYTF010000179.1 GCA_030695285.1 Eubacteriales bacterium
CGACCAAGCGTGTCGCCTGCAGCAACCGTAGAGCCGGAGAAGCAGGCGGTCGACCCGATCCTGTTCGTCTTTGCGGGCGTGATCGCGCTGGTGGTCGCGGGGATTGCCGTGCTCGCCATAAAGCCCTGGGCGATAAAGAAAAAGACGCGCAGAAAACGCAAGAAGATACCGCAATTGCCCAGCGGCGAGACGAACGCAACACAAACGCAAGAGGGCTCGTATACGGACGACATAAAATGAACACAGAGGAGCGCGCAAAAGAATGCGGGCTCCTTTTTTTGAATGTTGACATTTACACAATAAGCATTATAATGACTATAAAATAAATAATAGTCAAATAAAACGGAGTTGAGTGAATGCCAAAGACGTTTTCAGAAAGCGAACGAGTGTATATCAGAGAGCGCCTGAAGGCGGAAGCAGGCAAGTGCTTGGCGACTTATGGAATCCGCAAAACGACGATCGATGAGCTGGTCAGGCGGGTGGGTATACCGAAGGGGACGTTCTATCTCTTCTATGAGTCCAAGGAACAGCTGCTGTTTGAAGTCATTATGGAGTTCGACCAGAAGGTGCAGGCGCAGCTGATGCAAGAACTGTCCGCACTGCCTGGCGTGCCGGATGTTGAAACATTTACGGACATGATTCTGCGCTTCTACCGGCGGCTGGATGAATCGTTTCTACCGCGCTTGATGCAGGATGGTGAGCTGGAGTTCTTCATGCGAACGGTGCCGCCGGAATTATCGCGACAACATGCCGAGCGGGACAAGGAAGCGATGCGGCAGATGTTTTCCGCGTTTCCGGGCATGCAGTCAGAGCGCGCCGCGGTACTCAGCGCTGCGTTCCGGGGGGTGTTTTTGACACTGCTGTTCAAAGACGAAATCGGTGCGGAGATATATGAAGACGCGCTGCGTGTTTTGATTCGCGGTGTAGCGATGCAATTACTGGAATAGGAATAGCGAACCGATTATAAAAGGAGCAACAGGGGGATTGGTATGGCTTACGCAATCGAAACCAAAAAACTAACCAAGTATTATGGCAAGGCGCGCGGGATTGTGGACGTTGACCTCGCGGTGGAGGAGGGCGAAATCTTCGGCTTCATTGGCCCGAACGGTGCGGGAAAGTCCACCACCATCCGCACGCTGCTGGGGCTGATCAAAAAGTCCGGCGGATCGGCGAGTATATTCGGCATGGACTGCGAGAAGGACAAGGTAAAGATTCTCTCTGAGGTCGGTTATCTGCCCGGTGAGGTGTTTTATTACGACAACATGCGCGCCGTCGACCTGCTGCGCTATTCGGCGAGTTTTTTCAAGAAAGACTGCACGGCGCGCATCAGAGAACTGGCGGACACGCTGTCGCTCGATCTGAACAAAAAGATAGAGGATATGAGCCAGGGCAACAAGAAAAAGGTCGGCATCGTGCAGGGCCTGCTGCACGCGCCGCGGCTGATCATACTCGACGAGCCCACCAGCGGCCTCGACCCGCTGATGCAGCGGACGTTTTTCGACCTCATCCAGCGCGAAAACGAGCGTGGGGCAACGGTACTCTTCTCCTCACATATTTTGAGTGAGGTGCAGCGCATCTGCGATCGCGTTGCCATCATCAAAGAGGGCCGCATCGTAGACCTGCGCAGCATCGACGATCTTCGCAAAAACTCATATAAGAAAGTAAGCTTTACCACGGAGAATCCGATTGCGGACTTTTCTCTTGCGGGTGTGAGGCAGATTGCGCATGATGGCCAGCAGACGAGCTTTCTTTACAGCGGGGATATCAACGCGCTGCTCTCCAAACTCGCGAGCCTGCCGCTCATCGATGCTGATGTGAGCGAGCCGGAGCTTGAAGAGATCTTTCTGCACTACTACGAGGACGGGGAGGCGGCAAAATGAACGTCTACCGTCATATGAAACGACGCAGCGCAAACGGGAGGGTAGCACGATGAACGTCTTTCGATTTGAGCTGCGGCGCGCTTGGATGGGAGCGGCGGTGTGGACGCTTGTGCTGATCGGCCTGCTCAGCGGCCTGATCACGGCGGCGCTTCCCGCCTTTCTGGAGAGCCGGACAGGTGTGGAAAACATGCTGGCGAACTTCCCGCCCGCGTTTGCCGCTGCGTTTGGCATGCAGATGGACAATCTTTTCAGCTTCGCCGGCTTTTACGCGTTTGGCTTTCTCTACTATTCGCTCTTTGGTGCGATCATGGCGGCGAGCATCGGGCTGGATCTGTTCTCGCGAGAGAAACGCGATAAGTGCATGGATTTTTTGTTGACCAAGCCACGCGCGAGAAGCCGCGTGTTTTGCGAGAAACTGCTTGCCGCGCTGACGCTGATTCTTGCCTCCAATGCGCTGTTTATCGCCGCGTCTCTCGCGCTTTACTATGCGTATGCGCCAGCGCCGCTGATGCCGGAGCGCGCGCTGCTCGCTGCTTCCGCGCTGCTGCTCACGGAGCTGGTGTTCCTGGCGATTGGGGCTTGCGCGGCGGTGTTTGCCAGGAAGGTGCGCTCTGTCTCCGGCACGGCGACAGCAATCGGCTTTGGCGGATTCATCCTCAGCGCGCTGCACAGCATACTCGAGGAGGAAAAGCTGCGCTACATCACGCCGAATAAGTATTTCGACGCGGCAAAAGCGTTTTTTGACGGAGCGTTTGAGGCAAACTATGCGCTCACCGGCGCGTTTCTCACGCTCGCGCTCATCGTCGCGGCGTATGTGCGCTATACGCGCGCGGACATTCCGGTGCTGTAAGGGAGGAGAAAACGCCATGCATCTCATTGCTAAAGAATTCAAGTCGGGGCTAAAGCCGTTTCTCTTCTGGACGCTGGGTCTGTTTGTGCTCATCTTTGCGGGCATCGTGAAGTCCATGGGGGCGATGGCAGAAGGGCAGTTCATGACCGAACTCATCGGCAGATTTCCGCGCATCGTCATCGCCGTTATGGGAATGCTAAACGTAGATATCTCTAGCTTTGGCGGGTATTACGCGGTTCTGATGCAATATATCTTTGTGCTCGCGGCGGTGTATGCGTCTCATCTTGGCAGCAGCGCAGTTTCGCGCGAGAGCATCGATAGAACATATGAGTTCCTCTTTACCAAGCCCCGCTCGCGTTCGTTTATCCTCGCGCATAAAATGCTTGCGACAATGGCGTTTCTCACGGCATTCTCCAGCCTGAACTTTGTGTTTTCGCTGCTCGCCGTGAAACAGCTCACATTGCAGGGCGATTATTCGGGCGTATTCGCGCGTTTCTCGCTGGCTATCTGGCTTGTCGGCATCGTGTTCTTCTCGCTTTCGGCGATGTTTGCCGCGAGCTTTCGTGCAGCGGAGCATGGCGCGCGCGCGGGCAATCTCGCCGTGCTTGGCGCGTATGCGATTGCCGTTGGGTACGATCTCGTCGAGCAACCGGGGCTGCTGCGTCTGGTCACGCCGTTTCGCTACTTTTTGCAAACGGAGTTGATTACGGGTGCGGTTTCGCCGCTGTATGCCGGGCTTTGCTTGCTGCTTTCTGCGGCGCTGCTTGCTGTTGCATTTGCCCGCTTTGAGCGGCGCGACCTTGGCGCGCTGTAGCAAGCGCGGCAGGATCTACCATGTGCCGGGGTGACAAAACGGAAAACTCTTTTCAAAGCTTCATTGAATCCGCCCGGACTGCGCGTTTATCGCTTTTCGGGCTGAATTTTTTGTGATAACATCATGCCGATGCCTTTCAGAACATGATAAAAACGGAGGTAGATGGCAAAAGCGATGGATATTATCAATCTGGTTTTCTGGAACAACACCGTTCTGGACTATATCATCTTTCTTGGCGTGCTCCTTCTGGGGGCGGTGCTGATTTTCGTGCTTGGCAGGGTCGCGCTTCGCCGGATTGCAGCAAACAGCAAGAGAACGCAGTCTCCTTATGCACGTCTTACGCTCTCCGGCTTTAAACAATACCTGCTGCCGATCGCATATTTTTCACTGTTCTATTTTTGCACCCGCTTGCTGACGCTAAACGATCAGCTCAGCAAACTGGTCGGCACGCTTTCAATCCTGTTTGCCATCGTCATGGGGGCGATGTTTCTCTCGTCACTGGCAGCTTTGTTCTTTGGAAAACTCAGCAAGAGCAAAGGGGACAGTGGTTCGCTTGCCGTCAAATGGCTCATTCATCTGGCGAAAGGCGCTATCTGGGGTGTCGCGCTGATCCTGCTGCTCGACAATGCAGGGGTCAAGATTACGTCGCTGGTCACGGGGCTCGGCGTTGGCGGCATTGCCATCGCATTTGCCGCGCAGAGCGCGCTTTCGGACATCTTCTGCTTTTTTACAATCTTCTTTGATAAGCCGTTTGAGATCGGAGACTTCATCATCGCGGGTGAGCACATGGGCACCGTCGAGCACATCGGCGTGAAAAGCACTCGCCTGCGCGCCATCGGCGGCGAGCAACTGATCGTCTCCAACGCGGATCTCACCGGTTCCCGCGTCCGCAACTATAAAACCATGCAGCAGCGGCGCGTGAACTTTATACTGGGGGTGACGTATGACACGCCCTCGGAAAAGCTTGAAGCGATTCCGCAGATGATTCGGAAAATCGTAGAGGAAACGGAGGACGCAACGTTCTCCCGCACGCATTTCGCGGCATTTGGCGCATACAGCCTCCATTTCGAGGTGGTCTACTTCGTGCAAAGCGCCGATTATGATCGTTACATGGAGATCAATGAGCGCATCAATCTCGCCATCAAAGACGGATTTGAGCGGCTCGGCGTTCAGTTTGCGTTTCCAACTTCGACGGTGCAGGTGCAACCTTCGTTTGCATCATTCAGCCCGGAGAAATAAACGGGATACTGACAGTCAACAGCAGGGGGGGGACGAGCAGGAACGCCGTCCCCTTTGCTTGCTAATCGCCTTTTGACATCCCGCGCTTTCCGCCGGATTTTTGCGCTGCCTTATTCATCTTCGCAATTTCGGTGAAGCGCTGCTGCTTGAGTTTGAGATAGCTCGCCTGCCCCGCAGCGTACTGGGACTCGCGCTGGAGCTTTTGATAGCTCTCGTAACGCGAAGCGGGTAGCTCTCCGGAATCAATCGCCGCCTTTACCGCGCAGCCCGGCTCAAGCGTGTGGCTGCAATCCGAGAATCGGCAGAGCGGGAAATACTGCTCCACATCCGCAAAGGATTCGCTCAACCCCGCGGCGACATCGAGCATACCCAGCTCACGCATACCGGGGGTGTCGATGATCATTACGCCGCTATCGAGGCGGATGAGTTGGCGATGGGTGGTTGTGTGCCTTCCCTTGCTGTCGTCCGCGCGGATCTCGTTGACCGCCATGATCTCCCCGCCCGCGAGCGCGTTGACAAAGCTGGACTTGCCTACGCCTGAGCTGCCGAGCAGCACGATGGTGTTGCCGGGCCGCAGATATCCCGAAAGCGCGTCAAGGCCAAAGCCTGTTTTCGCGCTCACGGCAAACACATCCACCCCGGCGGCAACGCGCATGATTTCGTGCAGATGCACTTCGTGCGACGCTGCCAGATCCGCCTTGGTGAGCATCACGACGGGCACTGCGCCGGACTGCCACGCAAGCGTGAGGTATCGCTCCAGCCGCTTGGGGTTGAGGTCGTGATTGAGCGACTGCATGATAAACACGCTGTCAAAATTGGCGGCTACCGCCTGCTCGCCCTCGCCCAGTGTCGGGTTTTTGCGGGCAAAAAAGGATCTGCGCGGCAGCGTCTGTGTAATCATGCTATCGCCCAAATCATTGTGCTGGATGAGAACAAAGTCTCCCGTGGTGGGAAACTCCTGCGCTCCGCCGTTGAAATAAACGGCTGACTTCAACCGCCCGTAGCACGCGCCCCGGTCGCAGACGAGCGCGTAGCGCTCCTTGTGTACCGCAGTGACGCGGGCAGGGATGGCTTGAGCCGATCCCTGCGCGTCTAGCGCCGCGCGCATGGCGGGTAAGAACCCGTAGGCCTCCAGCCCCGCCGGCGCATTCATCGCGCTGTCCTCTTGAGGCGGGCTGCGAGCAGGTGTATGATGTTTCGTTGCGGCCTTGCGGGCGTTTGCGCGTCGTAGGCCTGCTGTTTAGAAGCGCAACCCCTGCAAGGGTGCTGCGCAAATGCGCTGCCGAACTGTCCGGCATTCAGCGTCGATCCCTGTGCGGGAGACGCGAAGAAATTATGTTGATCGGGGTACATGGTTCCCTCCAAGGTTTTTGTTCGTCGCTTTCGGCGCGGCTCCATCAACGCGAGGCGAAATACTGCCTTGCTCAGAGCCCGCTCAAGGTCAAATTCCGGCGCTTGCCGGAGCGTCAGCGCGCCCAAAGGTGCGTATGCTGTGCGAGTTTCGCTCATGTGCGTTGCAACCTCCCGCTGAGATAGGCGGAAAAACCCTTTGCGCGGGCAGGTGCCGGTGCAACCGTGGCGCGCTTGTCTCGGCGGCTGTTGCGCTGCATACACACCGCATGGCAGTCGGGTGTGAGGTTTGCACAGCCAAACTGGCCGTGGTTCATCGTCGCTTCCAGCGAAGGGGAAGCAAACGTTCTGTCATACTGGATAAACATGGAATCCTCCGGTAAACTCAATCGTCGGGTGTCAGGCAAGCTCGCCTGCACCGGTAAGTACTGCGCGGCGGAGGGGCAAATCAGCCTCTCAGCGCTCGCAGGAAACGGGAACGCGGCAGTGGCAGCAAAACAGAAGGTATCGCTCATACACACTGCTCCTTTCCGTACAAAAAGGCGGAAAAACCCTTTGCGCCGCCGCGCGATGCGTTTGGTTTTTGCAAGGCGTATCGATACGCTTTGATGCGGGTGAACACCGCCATCTCGCTGCGGACGAGGTTTGCAAAGCCAAATTGGCCGAAATTCATGGACGCTTCCAGCGACGGAGACGCCGCCGGTAGATCAAATTTTCTGTTCATGTGTTCTCTCCTTGCGCTTCTCTGCGCGGTCGTACTTGGGAAAGGGCATAAAAATAGCCGAGAT
>JAUYTF010000183.1 GCA_030695285.1 Eubacteriales bacterium
CTCTCGCTCACGCACGAATCTTTCAGCCGCAGAGCGTTTGTCGAAGGAGCGCTGACCGCGGCGGAGTTCATCACGAGCAGAATCGGCTGGTATGAGATGGAGGATGTGCTGGGCATGCGCATTGCGGCACAGCACGCTGCCAGCGCGGTTTCGTAACGTTTCGGCGCAAGAACTCACGTTTCCCGCTGTTTTTCCCGGTTTTCTTCACAGAATTGCCCTATGGATGATTTGACTTTTTCATCTTGTGTGATTATACTAAAAGGTACTCTGGTAAGACCCGGGAAGCAGTAACGCCCCACAACATCCGTCCAAGAGAGCCGCGTAGTTTGCTGGAAGCGCGGCGGCGGATGACAGCGCGAAGACCGCCCGGCGACCAGGAGCGGACACCGCCCGATACAGCGGAACTAAGCGCGCGAATCATCTTGGTTCGCGAACACGGGTGGAACCGCGGTAGATACTATCGTCCCGAAGTTAAAATGACTTCGGGGCGGTTTTTGTTTAAAATCGAATGTTCCAGCGTTATGATACCAGACTTCGGGGCGTTTTTTGTTTAAAATCGAATGTTCCAGCGTTATGATAACCAGACTTCGGGGCGTTTTTATTTGCTCCGGCAAAAGTTTTCAATCAAGTATGACAGGCAAAACAGGAGGAGAATCCATATGATCATCACATTTCCAGACGGGAATACGCGCGAATTTGCCGATGGCTTAACGGGGCTTGAGATTGCGCACGAAATCAGCCCGCGGTTAGCCAAGGCTACGCTGTCCTGTTCCATCGACGGCGCGCACGACGACGCCTTCCGCCCCATCCACGGCGATCACGCGATCAAGTTTTTCACCTTTGACGACGAAAACGGACGTTGGGCCTATCGTCACACGGCTTCCCACGTGCTCGCGCAGGCGGTCAAGCGCCTCTGGCCGGACGCCAAACTCGCCATCGGGCCCGCGATCGAAAACGGTTATTATTATGACTTCGACGCACCGGAGACCTTCTCGCCCGAAGACCTCGGCAAGATTGAGGCCGAGATGGCGAAGATCGAAAAAGAAGACCAGAAGATTGAGCGCTTTGAGCTGCCGCGCGAGGAAGCAATCGCGTTTGTCGAACAGCATGGCGAACCCTACAAGGCGGAGCTCATCCGAGACCTGCCGGCGAATGCTGTCATCAGCTTCTACCGTCAGGGAGACTTTGTCGATCTCTGCGCGGGCCCGCACGTCAAGAGCACGGGAGTCGTGAAGAACATCAAGCTATTAAACGTCGCCGGTGCTTACTGGCGCGGCAGCGAAAAAAACAAGATGCTCCAGCGCATCTACGGCACGGCGTTTGAAAAGAGAGCCGACCTTGACGCATACGTCACCGCGCTGGAGGAAGCGAAGAAGCGCGACCACAACAAGCTCGGGCGTGAGCTGGAGCTCTTCACGACCGTGGACATCATCGGTCAGGGCCTGCCGATTTTACTGCCCAAAGGCGCGCGCGTGATTCAGCTGCTGCAGCGCTTCGTAGAGGACGAGGAGCAAAAGCGCGGCTATATGCTCACCAAGACGCCCTTTATGGCAAAACGCGAGCTTTACAAAATCTCCGGCCACTGGGATCATTACCGCGACGGCATGTTCATCATGAGCGATTCGCCGGATCTGGACGACGAAAACGCGGAGGTCTTCGCGCTTCGTCCCATGACCTGTCCATTTCAGTTTATGGCGTATCTCAACCGCGCGCGCTCCTATCGCGACCTGCCGATGCGCTATAACGAGACGAGCACGCTCTTTAGAAACGAGAGCAGCGGAGAGATGCACGGCCTCATTCGCCTGCGTCAGTTCACCATTTCGGAAGGGCACCTTGCGTGCCGCCCCGATCAGGTGGCAGACGAGTTCAAGGGCTGCCTCGATCTCGCCAAGTTTATGATCGACACCCTCGGCTTTACGGACGACGTGAGTTATCGTTTCAGCAAATGGGACGAGAACGACACGGACAAATACATCGGCGACAAAGAGGACTGGGAATATACGCAGAACATGATGCGCGACATTCTGGACGACCTCAAGGTGCCGTATCACGAAGCGGACGGCGAGGCTGCCTTCTACGGGCCGAAGCTGGATATTCAGATTCGTAACGTCTACGGCAAGGAGGACACGCTGGTCACGATTCAGATCGACTTCCAGCTGGCGGAGCGCTTCGGCATGCAGTATATGGACAGCGACGGGCAAAAGAAATTCCCGATGGTCATCCACCGCACGTCGATTGGCTGCTATGAGCGCACGCTCGCGCTACTGATCGAAAAATACGCGGGCGCGCTGCCGGCGTGGATTGCACCTGTGCAGGTGAAGATGCTGCCGATTACCGACCGTACGGCAGATGCGTCTGTTGAGATTCAGAAGTCGCTGGAACAATACGGCGTCCGTGTGGAAACCGACCTGAGAAACGAGAAGATCGGTTTCAAGATTCGCGAGGCGCAGATGCATAAGATTCCGTATATGCTCGTCATCGGCGACAAGGAGATTGAGCAGGGTCTTGTCGCGGTGAGAAGCCGCAAAGACGGCGACCTCGGCACGATGACCCTCGCGGACTTTCGCGCAAAGCTGCTGGAAGAAATCGCGACGAAGGCGAAATCGTAAAGTAACACACAAGACGCAAAGGAGCTGTCCAGAAATGGCGGCTCCTTTTTGCGAGGAAGCGCGGGCGGATGGCATCCGTCCGCGTAGACACCCCAATACACAACCACAAAAAAGACTGCCCTCATCAGACAGCCTTTTGCTTGTTATCCCTTTGTTTACGGCACTGGCGTTCCGGTCGGAACCGTCGTGCTGGCGGTGATGTATTTCGCCGCGGCGTAGCACTTCACGCCCGTTGAAACCACCTGAATGTAGTAGAAATCCCCCGTCTTAAAGAAGATGAGCACCGAATCGCCCTTGACGACCTCGCCGATGGGCGTGTTATCTTCCGTGCTGGGCACGCTGCGCAGAGCAAGCTTACTCGCACTCACGGTGCCGGGGATGGTTCCCGCGATGGCCTTGGGCGTAGGCGTTGCGTTTTCACCCGGCAAGAGGCCCGCTTTGTCGACAAACTTCGCGGCAACATAGCCCACGAGGTTTTCCTTGACCACGCGGACGTAGTAGTAGTCGCCGGAGACTTCATACACCTTCAGCTGCGTGCCGGAGGAATACTTGCCGAGGATGCTGTAGGTTGGCGCGGGGCCGGCGCGGAGCACAACGCCGCTGGCGTTGAGCGTTCCGTCCACGGCCGCTGCAACCTGCGCTGCGGTCGGCGTCTTCACGGATGGCTCTGGCGTGTCGTCCTGTTTTGGCGTTACGTTCGTCGTAGAAACCGGCGCATTCGTCGGCGGCGTCGTTGCGCTCATGGTCGGCGCCGTGGTCGCAGCTCCAACCGGAGCGAGGGACGGCGTCGGCGTCGGTGCTTGAACAGAGTTGCTGTTGAGATTGCCATCCGGCTGCTCGCCGCTCGTATTGCGCATCGACCAAACGATGAAATATATGCTCACCACCATCACAAGAACAATGATGATCAGCACAATATAACCCAGTGGCGTGATACGCACAGTTCTTCTCTTCATGGTTTCCTCCCCAATGCATCAGCGCGCTGCTTGTTACAGCGCAAAAAACCTTCTCGTTTCCTATGGACAGTATATTGTTTTTCACATTCTTTTCAAGCGTTTTCTTCGAAAATGATCAAAGAGTTACAACCATTTCCTAATAATTTCACTTTTATGCTTTCCGAAACCGTTGGCTGCATCAAGCGGTCGTTTCGTTTCGATCTCCC
>JAUYTF010000184.1 GCA_030695285.1 Eubacteriales bacterium
GTGCGCGAGGAGCTTGCGGTATCGAGCGTGAGCATCCCGCTCAAGATGCACATCGGCGCGCCTGCGGAGCCTGTGGTTTCGGTCGGAAACAGCGTGAAGCGTGGCGATCTGATCGCGAAGATACCCGAAGGCAAGATGGGGGCAAACGTTCACGCAAGCATCGACGGAACTGTTGAGGCGGTGGATGGCCAGGCCATTCGTATCAAACGATAAAGAACCACTTGAACGCGCAAAAGATGTTCAAACGTAAGAACATCCTCGATAGGAGAAGTAGATGAATGCACTCGGAATGATCGAATGCCAGAATATTCCAAAGGGGATTGAAGCCGCGGACAGCATGCTCAAGGCGGCGGATGTTTCGCTCCTGACCGCGCAGGCTGTTTGTGCGGGGAAATATATCGTGCTGATCTCCGGCGATGTCGCGGCGGTCTCTGCCGCCGTCGAAGCGGGCGCGATGGTATGCGGCGCGGGGCTGATCGACAAACTCGTCATCCCCAGCATCCATCCGCAGGTGCTCTCCGCCGTGGTCGCCTGCTCCGATGTACCGGAGCCCCGGGCGCTGGGCATTCTGGAGACGTTTTCGCTGTGCGTGAGCATCAAGATTGCGGATGCGGCGGTGAAGACCGCGGATATTTCACTCATCGAGATTCGCCTGGGCAGAGGACTCGGCGGCAAGGCGTTTGTCGTGTTTACGGGCGATGTTTCCGCCTGTGAGGCTGCTGTGCGCGCGGCAGAGCAGACGGAGGGCGCGCAGGGCATGATCTCCCAGTCGGTCGTGATTCCCGCGCCGAATATGGAACTTGTCCGGCGCTCGATCTATTAAGCAAACGACAAGGAGAAAGGGGGACTGCTGTGTATACGGGTAGAGTGATCGGCACGGTTGTGGCGACGAAGAAATATGAGACGCTCACCGGAATCAAGCTTCTGGTCGTTGAAACCATCGAAAACGGCAACCCCGCAAAGGTGATCATCGCCGCGGATGCGACGCGGCAGGCGGGGCCGAATGATCTGGTGTATCTGATCGGCTCGAAAGAGGCATCCCTGCTGTTTCGAAAGAAATTGGTGCCGGTGGACGCGGCGATTGCAGGATTCATCGATGAAGATCAAGCATAGACGAAAGAGTGAATCGTATCAAATTGCGAGAAGGAGAAAATAGTATGAAACAGGCGCTCGGAATGGTAGAAACCAAGGGGCTCATCGCAGCAATCGAGGCGACAGACGCCATGGTAAAGGCCGCGAATGTGACGCTGGTCGGCAAAGAGAAGATCGGTTCTGGTCTCGTCACCGTCATGGTGCGCGGAGACGTCGGCGCGGTGAAGGCCAGCGTCGAGGCGGGTGCCGCCGCTGCAAAGCGCGTGGGCGAGCTGTTCTCCGTGCATGTCATCCCCAGCCCGCACGAGGATGTGGAGATGCTGCTCGGCGAAGCACCGCAGGCAAAGGCGCCGCAAAAGACGGCCGCGAAGAGCTAGAGGCAACGATATGAGACTCGCCAGGGTCGTGGGGAATTTGGTTTCGACCATCAAGGAACAGACGCACTACAACTATAAACTGCTGATTGTCGAGTATCTGGATGGCTCCGGCAACCCTGTGGAAGCGCAGCAAATCGTGTTTGACGGGGCGGACGCCGGAATCGGCGATCTTGTGCTGGTCAATGTCGACGGGGGAGCGGCCAAGCAGCTGCTCCACGACAAGGAGATCATCGCCGACAATGCAGCCTGCGGTGTCGTCGATCACTGGACGTTTGACGGGAAGGTATACGGGAAATGAACATCGATGAAGTCGTGAAAAAAGTCACGGAAGAGGTATATAAACAGATGGGCGCATGCGCAAACGCCGAAAAACCCGCAGAGTGCAGCACGGAGCTGGCGGGGCACATCGAACACTCGATTTTAAACCCCGACATGACGCGGGCAAAGGTCATCGCGGAATGCACGCTTGCCAAACAGTATAAGTTTGCCAACGTCTGCGTGACGCCCTATTTCGTCCGCGAGGCAGCGGAGGCGCTCAAGACCTGCAACGTGGGTATCTGCGCGCCGGTCGGCTTTCCGCAAGGGGCAGCCAGCACGGCGGCAAAGCTCTGCGAGATCAAAGAGTGTGTCGCAAACGGCGCGACGGAGCTAGACGTCGAACTCAACATCGTAGCGATCAAATCCGGCGAGTTTGACGAGGTCAAACGCGAGCTCAAGGCGATGGTGGATGCGGCGGGCTTTGGCGTGAAGGTCAAGGCGATCTACGAGCAGGGCTTGCTCACGGACGACGAAAAGCGTAAGACGCTGGAGATCATCCGCGATGTCGCGCCCGCTTACGTCAAGATTTCTAACGCTTTGACCGGCAAAGCCGCCTGCAAGGATGATGTCGCGTTCGTCAAGGACATCGTCGGCGATGCGGTCAAGATCAAGATCGACGGCGGCATCAAGACCGCGGCGTTTGCGCGCGAAATCCTCGCCTCCGGCGCGGAGCGCGTTGGCTGCTCCGCCTCCGTGGCAATCGTCACCGGCGCGTAGGGCGCGAAGTCTATGGAACTCAATCTGCAGGGCAAGACGGCGATCATCACCGGCGGAAGCCGGGGCTTGGGTGCTGCTATCTGTGCGCGGCTCGCGCGCGAAGGCGCGAACGTGCTGTTTACCTATGTGACCAGTCGCGACAAGGCAGAATCGCTTGCCGCCGATCTGTCCGCACAGTATGACATTCGCGCGGAGGCTTTTCGCGCGGATGTCTCCGTTGAGGCGGATGTACTCGCCCTGTTTCATCACGGATCGGAACATTTAGGGACGATCGACGTGCTGGTTAACAACGCGGGTGTCTGCCCGATGTCGCCCATCAAGGATACGTCGCTGGACGAATGGAACCACGTAATGGCAGTCAATATGGGCGGCGTATTTCTCTGCTGTCGGGAGATGATCCGGCATGCGGTTGCGGCAGCAAAACCTGCATCGATCGTGAATATCGCGTCGGCGACGGC
>JAUYTF010000190.1 GCA_030695285.1 Eubacteriales bacterium
GTCAACGACTACCTCGCCAAGCGCGACGCGCAATGGATGGGCAAGATCTACCGCTTCCTCGGCATGAGCGTAGGCTGCGTGGTCAACGGCATGGAGCGCGCGGAAAAGCAGGCGGCCTACAATTCCGATATCACATACGGCACAAACAACGAGTTTGGCTTTGACTATCTGCGCGACAACATGGTGGTCTATCGCGAGCACATGGTGCAGCGGGAGCTAAGCTATGCCATCATCGACGAGGTGGACTCCATCCTCGTGGACGAGGCGCGCACCCCACTGATCATCAGCGGCGAGGGTGAAGAGTCCAGCGAGATGTATATCGAAGCGAACCGCTTCGTGCGCGGGCTCTCCCGCGGCTCCGACCTCACGCAGCAGTCCAGCTCCGACCGCATCATGGGCGAACTGGTGACGGAGGATGGCGACTATCAGTGCGACATCAAGAAGCGCACCGTGCAGCTCACCGCGGAGGGCATCCGCAAGGCCGAGCAGCGCTTTGGCCTTGAAAATCTCGGCGACCCGGCGAATATGGAGATCAACCACCACGTCGTGCAGGCACTGCGCGCGAACGCGCTCTTCACGCTTGATAAGGATTATGTCGTGCAGGACGGCGAGGTGCTCATCGTCGACGAGTTCACGGGCCGCCTCATGATCGGCCGCCGTTACAGCGAAGGCCTGCATCAAGCGCTGGAAGCCAAGGAAGGCGTTAAGGTCGAAAAAGAAAACCAGACGCTCGCCACCATCACACTGCAGAACTATTTCCGCATGTATAAAAAGCTCGCCGGCATGACGGGTACCGCCAAGACCGAAGAGAGCGAGTTTATGAGCATTTACGACCTCGACGTCGTGGAGATTCCGACAAATAAGCAATTGCACAGAACCGATCTGGACGACGCGATCTTCCCCACGGAAAAGGGCAAGTTTGATTCGATCGTGGAGAGCATCAAAAAGATTCACGCAACCGGGCAGCCCGTGCTTGTCGGTACCATTAGCGTGGAGCGCAGCGAATACTTGAGCAGCAGGCTCACGCGCATCGGCATTGCGCACGAGGTGCTCAACGCAAAGCAGCACGCAAAAGAGGCGGAGATCGTCGCCCAGGCAGGCAAAAAAAGCCAGGTCACGATTGCGACCAATATGGCAGGCCGCGGCACGGACATTCTGCTGGGCGGCAACCCGGATTTCCTCGCACGCAGGGACATGCGCAACGAGGGCATGGAGGACTGGCTCGTCGAAGAGGCAGTGGGACATGCGGAGACCGACAACGAGGAGATTTTTGCCGCGCGTGCGAAGTATCAGGCGCTCTACAGCATGCACAAAGCCGTCACCACAAAGGAGCATGATGAGGTGGAAAGCTTAGGCGGCCTGTTTATTCTCGGCACAGAGCGGCATGAGAGCCGCCGCATCGACAATCAGCTGCGCGGCCGCGCCGGTCGCCAGGGCGACCGGGGAGCCACGCAGTTCTTCGTCTCCTTTGAGGACGAGCTCATGCGCCGCTTTGGCGGCGAACGCGTGACCAATATTCTCAACCGATTCACCACCTCGGACGAGCAGGGCGAAATCCGTCTTGAGATGCGCATGCTCACCCGCCAGATTGAGTCCGCGCAGAAGCGCGTGGAGGCCATGAACTTCGAGACACGCAAAAACGTGCTGCGCTACGACGACGTTATGAACAAGCAGCGCGAGATCATCTATGGCCAGCGCCGCCGCGTGCTCATGGGCGAGGATGTGTCCGATAGCATCAAGACCATGATCTACGGTACCATCGACAGCATCGCGGAGGCAAAGTGCAACCCGCATGCGCCGAAGGAAAGCTGGGATCTCACCGCGCTATCGCAGGAGATCTGCAGGCTCACGCTGATGCCCGTCCGCCCGCTGATTTCGGAGGATGAGCGCAAAAACCTCTCGTATGAAGAGATGCTGCAAAAGCTCTATGCCGTTGCAGACTTTGCCTATGCGCAGACGGAGGATCGCCTCAGGCAGGCCGAAATCGACATGCGCGAAAATGAGCGCGTGCTGCTGCTGCGCACGGTGGACGAAAACTGGATGGAGCACATCGACTCCATGGATCAGCTCAAGCAGGGCATCGGCCTGCGCTCCTACGGGCAGAAAGACCCCGTCTACGCCTACACGAGCGAAGGCTTTGAGATGTTTGACGCGATGGTGGACGAAATCCGCGAGCAGACGGTGCGCCGCCTGTTTACCATGCAGGTCAATGTCGGCCCGCTGCGCCGTGTGCAGCTCGCAAAGCCCATCGAGCCAAAGGGCGAGAG
>JAUYTF010000193.1 GCA_030695285.1 Eubacteriales bacterium
GCTGGCGGTCTGGGGCACTACGGACATCACCATCCCCGCGGACTATTACCCGCAGACGCCGCTGGATGTTCTGCCGATCTTGGGATTATCGCTCGAATAATTGACCCAGAAAAACTCTTTGTTCATACTCTTTTCAGAAAAACTTGGAACGAGAACAAAGCCCCGGAACCTGACGGTTCGGGGGCTTTGGTATGTGCGAGCGATTATTGAATCCGTTTGCCGATCTTACCAAAGGCGTTCTTGCCTGCGTAAACCGCGGCAGCACCAAGTTGATTTTCGATACGCAAGAGGCGGTTGTATTTCGCCACGCGATCCGTGCGTGAAGGCGCGCCGGTCTTGATTTGTCCCGAGTTGGTGGCAACCGCGATGTCCGCGATGGTCGTATCCTCCGTTTCACCGGAACGATGGGATGTCACGGCGGTGAATCCCGCGCGCTGCGCCATCTCGATGGCCTCCAGCGTCTCGGTCAAGGAACCTATCTGGTTGACTTTAATGAGGATGGAGTTCACGCTCTCCTCTTCGATGCTTCGCGCGAGGCGCTTGGTGTTGGTGACGAGCAAATCGTCGCCCACGAGCTGAATCTTGTCGCCGAGTTCGCGGGTTAGCTGCTTCCAGCCGTCCCAGTCCTCCTCGGCAAGGCCGTCTTCGATGGAGATGATGGGGTACTTCGCAGAGAGATCCGCCCAATAACGGATCATTTGATCGCGCGTTCTCATTTCGCCCGTCTTCCAGAAGAGATAGCTTCCCGCCTTGCCCGCTTTCTTGGCTTCCTCAAACATCTCGCTCGAGGCGGGGTCCATCGCGAGCATGAAGTCCTTGCCGGGTGTATATCCCGCCTTGGAGATCGCCTCCAGCAGGGTTTCAAGTGCTTGCTCCTCTCCGGAGAGGTTCGGCGCAAAGCCGCCCTCGTCGCCGACAGAGGTGCTCAAATTCTTCTTATGCAGAAGACCCTTGAGCGTTTGGAACACCTCCGCACCCCAGCGCAGGCCTTCGGTAAAACTGGGCGCGCCGACGGGCATGATCATGAATTCCTGGCTGGAGATGTTGTTGTCCGCGTGCTTGCCTCCGTTGATGACGTTCATCATCGGCACGGGCAGCACATGCGCGTTGACCCCGCCGATGTAGCGATACAGCGGCAGCTCCAGCGTCTTTGCCGCGGCGTTTGCCACCGCGAGGGACACCGCGAGTATGCCGTTTGCGCCGACCTTGCACTTGTCCGGCGTGCCGTCGATGGCGAGCATCTTGTAGTCGATCTCGCGCTGACTCGTCACATCCATACCAAGGAGCTTGGGTGCAAGCATGTTGTGCACGTTCTTCACAGCCTTTTGCACGCCCTTGCCTCCATAACGGCTCTTGTCGCCGTCTCTCAGCTCCAGCGCCTCATATGCACCCGTGGATGCGCCGGAGGGCACGGCTGCCCAGCCGACCACGCCGCCGCTGGTGGTGACCTCCGCTTCTACTGTGGGGTTGCCGCGCGAATCGAGTATTTCTCTTGCAATAATCTTGAAAATCGTTTGCTGTCTCATCTATTCAATCCTCAACTTTCTGATGATGTTTTGTGTGTTTGCTCCGCATTGGGAGTAAAAGGTATTCTTTTCTAAACGTATCACAATCGGCTTGTTTGTCAAGCGACTGCGTCACGCAGCGCGCAGGGTTTGCGACAAAGTTACAATTATGTCGCAAGCAATACGTTTTTTCTACTATTTATATACCAAAGCACACTTAATCTGGCTGTGAACTTTCGGTATGATATTAAATTAATAAAACAGAACGCGCGGCAGCAATTAGTAGCTCTTCGCGCGCAGCGAGAGGAAAGCATGAGCGTGAACGAAACAGATCCCCTCGTTCCCAAGAATACCGAACCGACCGCCGCGGATTTTGTGCTGCAAGCGCAAGAAAACACCCCTGCCCCCGCACAACTCTCGCCGGACGCGATCTTAGGTCGACTCTCTGCTGAAAAGCGTTCGTTCCCCATCTTCTCCGGCATCGTCGGTGCGCTGATTGGCAGCATCCCCGGCATCATATGCTGGGTGATATTGGGGCAGGTCGGCTTTATCGCGGGCATCTGCGGCTGGCTCATGATTCGCGGCGCAATCTTCGGCTATAGCAAACTTGCGGACGGAATCGACCGGCGCGGAGAGATCATCTCCACCATCGTCGCGCTGCTCATGCCAATTGTAAGCGAATATCTCGGTCTCGCGGTGTCGATCTATCGCACCTTTCACGACTCCTACGGCGTCACCGTCGCAGAAGCGATCTCCACCGTGCCGCTGTATCTTGCCGAGCCGGACGTGATTCAGGGGATGATTTTCTCGCTGATCATCGGCTATGTGCTCATCGCCTTCGGTTTCATCCGCATCAACCCCAAACAGCAAAAAGCGGCGCAGGGCCAAATCCCTCAGCTTTGAGCGTTCATCTGAATCGATCCGTTCAAACGTCATCCCAAGTGCAGGAATGCAGCAGGGGACAAGATACTGAAAACCTCCGCGTCTTGCATCAGCAGTCCTATCCTGCAACAAGCACGCGCAGATGTGCAGGCATCGTTTCATTCATCTGAAGTACTGCAACTCTGCATGTTATGCTACAGCGGTACAGAGTCCTCCGCTTTTTGGATAGCAAGCGATCGGTTTGCAGCAAAACACCCATTCGGCTTTCCGATACCATTAACCACTTTCTTCAAGTATCATGAATCGGTCTCGTAGCGAAAACCCTGCGCGTTCTCATTGAATCAAGCAATCAAAGAAGTAAGTTTCATCGATCAATCCGTATAAAATCTGCCTATTGACCAGTATAGTATGAATCGATCTTCTGATATGGAATAGGTTGACAAATTCCGACTTTTATAATACTCTTTATCATGAATTCGACCTTTTTCACGCTACGTTTTCCGATCTGCCAGACGGTTTTGAAGGCATAGCGGCGGCGGCTTGTTCGAAATCACAAAGAATTCTGCATGAGCCGGTGCGGTTGGCATCGGCTTGGCATCTGTAAGGGGGTATTTTCTATGTCTTTTGTCGATAGTCTGCTCATCGCCCTGTTTCTCATTGCAATCGTTTTCGTCGCGCTCTTTGCATTGTTTTTGTTTGTTACGCTGTTTTCCCTCATCGTTGAAACGGCTGAAAACGCGGCAAAGCTGAAAAACGCCGCGCGCTAACAAGAACACGCATTCAAGCAAAAGGAGAGTAACATGTTAACCGATGCTTTAAGCAACCTAGTCGAAATGTCCGGTTTCAGCGCATTGAAATGGCAGTATTTGCTTATGATCGCCATTGCGCTGGTCTTAATCTATCTTGCAATCGTAAAGAAATTTGAGCCACTGCTGCTGCTGCCAATCGCATTTGGCATGCTGCTTGTCAATCTACCGCTGACCGGCCTGATGACCGGCCCCGCTTCCGAAGGCGAAGTCGGCGGCCTGCTTTATTATCTCTATCAAGGTGTTAAACTCGGCATCTACCCGTCGCTGATCTTCCTCGGCATCGGCGCGATGACGGACTTTGGCCCGTTGATCGCTCGCCCCAGCAGCCTCTTCCTTGGCGCAGGCGCGCAGTTTGGCATCGCGATTGCGTTTATCATCGCAAATGCGCTGGGCTTTGCCCCGGGTGAATCTGCCTCTATCGCCATCATCGGCGGCGCGGACGGCCCGACAGCCATCTACCTCACGACCAGACTGGCGCCGACGCTTCTCCCGGCGATCGCAGTCGCCGCGTATTCCTACATGGCGCTGATTCCGATCATACAGCCTCCGATCATGCGTGCGCTGACGACGAAAAAAGAACGCGAAACCGTGATGGTGCAGCTGCGCCCCGTCTCGAAGCTCGAGAAGGTCTGCTTCCCGATCATCGTTTCGATGCTATGCATCCTGCTACTGCCGACCGTTGCCCCGCTCATCGGCATGCTCATGCTCGGCAACCTCTTCCGCGAGTGCGGCGTGGTCGAGCGTCTCTCGGATACGGCACAGAACGCCCTGATCAATATCGTAACCATCTTCCTCGGCGTCACCGTCGGCGCGACCGCTTCGGCGGACACGTTCCTGCGCGCCGAGACGCTGATGATCATCGGGCTTGGCCTGGTTGCGTTCATGTTCAGCACCGTCGGCGGACTGCTGCTCGGCAAGCTCATGTATGTGCTCTCCGGCGGCAAGGTAAACCCCTTGATCGGCTCGGCCGGCGTTTCCGCCGTCCCCATGGCAGCACGCGTCTCGCATCTGGAAGGGCAGCGAGCAAACCCGAAGAACTTCCTGCTCATGCACGCCATAGGGCCCAATGTCGCGGGCGTCATCGGCTCTGCCGTTGCGGCGGGCGTTCTGCTCGCGCTGTTCGGCAAGTAACTCACTATCTTTCAAGATACAAATACGGAATCCGGCATCTCGTCGGGTTCCGTTTTTTACGCATTGCGTATTATTACATCGTAACATCGGCATATTGTCATGCTCGGCAGTATCCGATATAATGGTTAAAAAAGGAGGAGACCATTGTGGGTTTTCTGAAAAGACTATTAGGCATCGGCGTCACTGCCGGCGCAACCGTCGCGGCAGTCCGTGTCGCTGACAAGGTGAAAAAGAACAATCCCGACGGCGTGCAGGATGTCAACGGCGATGGGAAGGTTGACGCTAAGGATTACTTTGAAGAAGTAAAGAAAGCCGCCGTAGAAGTCTATCAGGACGCAGCGGCTGTCGTCAGAGAAAAAGCGCCCGTATTCACGCAAAAAGCAACGGATGCTGCTGAGGATGTAAAAGAAGCGGTCACAAAAACCGCTGAAACTGTGCAGGAAAACGCACCGGAATATGTGCAGAAAGCCAGGGACGCCGTCACCGACGCAGTCGAAACCGTCAAAGAGAAAGCACCGGAGTACGCCGAACAAGCA
>JAUYTF010000197.1 GCA_030695285.1 Eubacteriales bacterium
GCATGACCGCGTCCAGCACGAGCTTGAGCGCGCGTGTCTGAGCGGAGGTAAGCCGCTTTTTTTCCGATAATTCCATGTATTTCAAACCTCTCTTTTGATACTGCCAGAATAGCGTACAATTTCGGAGCGCAAGCGTAACAAAAGCGTCAGTATTAGGGCAGATTTGAGCAGAAAAAACAAAAAACGCCGTTTCGTTTCGGAAACAGCGTTTCTAATGCAAAGCAGATTATTTATAGATCATCCCGACCAGCGCGTTGGTCCAGGTCGCTGGGAGAATTTTTGCCAGCAGAACAAACACCTGATACTGGAAACCGACGGTGGCAAACGCCTTGGGGTTCTTCGCGTTTGCGGCGCGCAGCACTGCCCTTGCCACGAGCTCCGGCGGCATGCCGTTCTGTTCGTCGTGCTCCATGACGGCAACCGCGCGGTCGATCGCCTCGCCGTACACATCCGCGCCCGCGCAGCTCTTTTTGCGCGCTGCGGTGAAGCCCGTCTTCACGTCGCCCGGCAGAATCGCGCAGGCCTTGATGCCAAAGGGCTTGACCTCGTTGCGCAGCGCGAGGGTGAGGGAGTTGGTCGCGGCCTTTGTCGCGCTGTAAAACGCCTGAAACGGGATTGCAATCGGTGCCGCAACCGAGCTGATGTTCACGATATACCCGCTCTTTTGCGCGCGCATATAGGGCAGCACCGCCTGAATGCAGTGCAAGGTGCCGAAGAAATTGATGTTGAGCTGGGCCGCCGCATCCTTGAGGTCGGTGAACTCCACCGCGCCCGAGATGCCAAAGCCCGCGTTGTTGACCAGCAGGTCGATCTGGCTCTGTTCGGCGATCACCTGCGCAACGGCGGCCTTCACCTGTTCCGGCTCGGTCACGTCCGCCGTGATGTGGCGTATGCTCTCCGCGTCCGCGCCGCTTCGGCTCAGTTCATAGACGGTGAATCCGTTTTTGGCCAGCAGGCTTGCGGTCGCTTTGCCGATGCCGCTGCTGCCGCCGGTGAGCACGCAGACGCGCTTCATTTCGCTTCCTCCGTCAGAACGGTTGCCATGATGTCCATCGCCTCGTCGAGCAGCGGCTCTTTGAGCGTCGCCATATAGCTCGTGCGCAGCAGGCATTCCGACGCGGGCGTTGCGGGCGGCAGTACGGGGTTGACGTAGACGCCAGCGTCGTAGAGCATCTTTGCGATGGTCAGCGTGCGGATGGTCTCGTATGTATAGATCGGGATAATCGGCACATCCGCCGTGTATTTGTGCGGAATGCCTCGCGCTGTCAGCCCTGCGCGCACATAGCGGCAGATCTCCTGCAGACGGCTCACGCGCTCCGGCTCGCGCTCCAATACGCGCAGCGCAGCCAGCGCGCAGGCGCAGCTAGCGGGCGTCATGGAGGCGGAGAAGATGAAGGGACGGGAGGTATGGCGCACGTACTCCGAAACCTCAAGGCTCGATGCCATATAGCCCCCGAGACTCGCGAGCGATTTGCTAAACGTGCCCATGTAGATATCCACCTCGTTCTCAAGGCCGAAGTGGCTCGCCGTGCCGCGCCCGCTCTTGCCGAGGACGCCGAGGCCGTGTGCATCGTCTACCATCACGCGCGCGCCGTACTCTTTTGCGAGCTTGACGATCTCGGGCAGGTTTGCAATATCTCCGCCCATGCTGAAAACGCCGTCGGTGACGATGAGCTTACCTGCTGTGTCGGGGATTTGCTCGAGCGTGTGCCTGAGGTGTTCCATATCCGCGTGGCGGAAGCGCACCATGGTGCCAAACGAGAGGCGGCAGCCGTCGTAGATGCTCGCGTGGTTCTCTTTGTCGCAGATGATATAGTCGCCCTTGCCGACAATCGCGCTGATGATGCCGAGGTTGCTCTGAAAGCCGGTAGAGAAGGTGACCACTGCCTCTTTATTTAGAAAGCGCGCGAGCTTCTGCTCAATTTCCAGATGCATGCGTAGCGTGCCGTTGAGAAAACGCGAACCGGAGCAGCCGGAGCCGTATTGCTCCATGGCCTGGATGCCCGCCTCCACGACCTCTGGATGCGTGGTGAGTCCCAGATAGTTGTTGGAGCCGAGCATGATGCGGCGTTTGCCTTCCATCATGACCTCGACGTCCTGACGCGACTCTAGCGCGTGAAAATACGGATAAATGCCTGCATCGCGGGTTTCCTTGACCGCTGTCAGGCGGCCGCATTTGTCGAACAGATCCATGATTACCCCCAAATTTCGATTGATGATGCTCCGCCGCGCATACCCCCCCGGCTGGCGGCGAAGCGATTGTGATGCTTTGTTCCTCTTGCGCCTGGCTTACGCTTTCGCTGTGAGGTGGCGGTTGAGCCGGCCAAACAGGCGGGAGAGTAGCTGCACCTCCTGCTCGGTAAACGAGCTGAGCGCAGATGTGACCGCGCTTTTCATATCCGGCAATTGCCGTCCGTAATAGTCAAGGAATTTTTTGGTGACGAAGAGGTGCGCTTCCCTGTGGTCGTCGTCGCTGCAGACGCGTTCGAGATACCCTTTTGTGACGAGCGAGTTCACCTTGTAAGAAGCGTTTGGCTGGGAGATACCGATGAAGTCTGCAAATTCACCGATGGTCGGGCGGTCAAGCAAATAGATGACCTCGGCGGAAAACGCCTCGGTCGCGCTCAGGCTGCCCGATTTTTCGCGCAGATGCCCGAACAAATTGCGGTAATGCGTGAGGCGCAGATTTCGGTAGAGATCCGAGACCAAAGCTGCAATGCCGGATCCGGTCACGATCATCACTCCCAATTCAAAATTGATCTTGTATACGGGCGTGCGCGGCGCTGAAATTTCAAGGCAATCAAAAAAAACGCCCCACCGCGAAATACATAAAGATTTTTATGAATTCTAGCAGATGAGCGCGTTTTTGTCAAGAGACACTGGACGAGTAGTCCAAATTTTACAGCGATTTTGTGCCGATTTTGCGCGGTGTTGATGAGAAAGCGCGGGGGTATTACTCCGCAATTGTCTCCGGCTCGCCGATCTCCTCGCCAAAGGTTTCCACACGGACGGACTTGACTTTTTGCTCCACAATGGGCTTGCTTTGCACGCCGATGACGCAGGTTGCAATCGCGTCCACCACATCCATACCCTCGACCACCATTCCAAAAGCCGCATAGTCCTTGTCGAGATATTTCGCGTCCGCGTGGAGGATGAAAAACTGGCTGCCTGCGGAATCATAGGCCGCCGGCGGATTGTAGGGATTGCCCTGGCGCGCCATGCTGACCACACCGCGCTCATGCGAGAGATGGTTTGGGTGCTTGTTGTTGGAAAATTCGCCCTTGATGTGGTAGCCCGGGCCGCCGGTGCCGGTTCCGGTCGGGTCGCCGCCCTGAATGACGAAGCTTTTCACCACGCGGTGGAAGATGGTGCCGTCATAGAAGCCCTTGTTGGCAAGCGCGATGAAGTTTTTCACCGTGTTGGGCGCGATATCGTAATACAGCTCCATTTTGATGATGCTGCCGGTCTGCATTTCGATGGTGGCAACGGGTACTTTGGTGATCACAAACTGTCCTCCAAATGTTTAAAATATCGGCGCGGGCACCGCGCGATCCGCTCGTTTCGGTGAGCCGCCGACGCTCCTCATTTTCCGGCATTTGCGCGAAAAAGTCAATGAACGTTTTCTTATTTTTATATGAACGTTTCGCATGAGGCTGTTTTTATATGAACGGACTGATATGAAACCGTTTTGGGTCAGACTGTCTTGACAGGAACGGATCCCGCGTGGATTATCGAGCGGCTTGCTTGGGGATCACGTCGTAATATGCTACAATATAGAATACGAATGCAGGCGAAACTGCGTTGATTGAAAAATCTTTCTTTATTTTGGAGGCACAGCATGTCCTATACCGCAAACGAGCATCGATATGATGAAATGATCTACCGCAATTGCGGCAAAAGCGGGCTGAAACTGCCGCTGCTTTCGCTGGGGCTTTGGCATAATTTCGGCACGAACGACGATTATCAGAACATGAAAAACATGTGTTTTGCGGCCTTTGACCGGGGCGTGACGCATTTTGACCTCGCCAACAACTACGGCCCCCTCCCCGGCAGCGCGGAGACGAACTTTGGCCGCATCCTGAAGGAGGCGCTTTCCGCCTATCGCGACGAGATGATCATCAGCACCAAGGCGGGCTACACCATGTGGTCGGGACCATATGGCGACTGGGGCAGCCGTAAATACCTGCTCACAAGCCTCGACCAGAGCCTCAAGCGCATGGGCTTGCCGTACGTGGACATCTTCTATCACCACCGCATGGACAAAAACACCCCGCTGGAGGAGAGCATGCTCGCCCTTGATACGGCGGTGAAGAGCGGACGCGCGCTCTATGCGGGGCTATCCAATTACGACAGCGCGACCGCGCGGGAAGCGGCAGCCATCCTCAGCGAGCTGCGCTGCCCGTTTGTGCTCAATCAAGTGCGCTATTCGATCTTTGACCGCCACATCGAAGCGGACGCGCTGGAGCAGGCGGCAAAGGATACAGGCTTTGGCATCATCTGCTTTAGCCCGATGGCGCAGGGGCTCCTGACAGACCGCTATCTTGGCGGCATCCCGGCGGACAGCCGCATCGGCAAAGGCGGGCCGTTTTTAAAGCGCGAGCAGCTTACCGAGGAAAAGCAGGGGCAAATTCGCGCGCTCAACGAGGTTGCGCGCTCGCGCGGGCAGTCGCTCTCTGAACTCGCGCTGAGCTGGGTGCTGCGCAGTGAGCGGGTGACCAGCGTGCTCATCGGCGCTTCCTCGCCCGAGCAGGTGGTGCAGAATCTCGGCATTCTCCATTCTCCCGCATTCACTGTGGACGAACTTGCGAATATAGATGTAATCACCGGCGCGGTAAACTAAGATCGCGCCAGCCGGAGGCTGAGAGACCATGCCGGACGCACGCGCGCGGCTGCTGCTGTTGCGGGCCTATTTGATGGAGCATACCGACGAGCGACACAGCGTGACCGCGCGGGAAATCATCGCGCACCTGGAACTCTCCGCATTCTGTGCGGACCGGCGCGCGGTGTATGCGGATATCGAGCTGCTGCGCGAGAGCGGGCTGGATATCCGCGTGAAACGGCGGCGTGCCAACGAGTATTATCTGCACACACGCGTGTTTGAGCGAACGGAGCTACGCCTGCTTGCGGACATGATCCGCGCAAGCCGCGTGCTCTCGCGGGAGCATTCGGAAGCGATGATCGTAAGGCTCGCGTCCATCGTCAGCCGCCACGACGCCGCCTGGCTCCGGCGGCAGCGCGGGGCAGCCAGCCCGCATAAGCCGGATCACGAGCGGGCGTTTCACAACGCCTCGCAGGTGCTTCTGGCGCTGGAGCACGGTAGTAAGTTCTCGTTTGTCTACTGCCAGTTCACGGCGAGAAAGGCGCTCTCTACGCGTCGCGGAGGCGAAACGTATATCGTCAATCCGTGCCTGCTCGTCTATGCGGAAGATCACTATTATCTGATCGCCGATCATCCCTTCGGCGATGGGATTGCGCACTATCGCCTCGATCAGATGGAAGAGGTGCGCGCGCTGGAAGCGCCTGCGGCGCCTGCGGACATCTCCTTTGACGCAGCGGCGTATGCCAGATCCGTCTTTTCCATGGCGTCGGCCGAGCTGCGCTGGGTACATCTCTCGTTTGATCGCCAGCTGCTTGGCGCGATGCTGGATCGCTTCGGCGCGGATGTGCCTGTGGGGCGGATGGACGAAGATACCCTTGCGCTCTTTGCGCCCGTGTGCGTGTCTCCGCCGTTTTTCGGCTGGGTGTTTCAGTTTGGCGGGCGTGTGCGAATCCTCGCGCCGGAAGATGTGCGCGAGCAGATGCTGCTCATGCTGGAAGCCTCCCGCGCGCCAGAACGAGGACGCTGAGGCAATATACCGCAATCATAAAACCATACGCGGCACAAACAGTCGCCGCAGGCGATACCGGAGGAAGAAATCATTGTTTCATATCGTACTCGTCGAGCCGGAAATTCCGCAAAACACAGGCAACATTGCGCGCACCTGCGCGGTGACGGGGGCAAAGCTTCATCTGGTCCGTCCGCTTGGGTTTTCGATTGAGGACAAACAGCTCAAGCGCGCGGGGCTGGACTACTGGCACGAACTCGACATCACCTATCACGACAGCTTTGACGAGCTGGAGGCTGCGCATCCGGAGGCGCGGTTTTTCCTGCTCTCTACGCACGCAACGCGGAGCTATGCGGATGTACGCTATCGAGACGGGGATTTTCTCGTCTTTGGCAAGGAGACGGCGGGGCTAGGGCAGGCGCTGCTCTCGCGCAGGAGCGAGGATGCGGTGCGCATCCCCATGCGCGAAGGGCTTCGCTCACTGAATCTGAGCAACAGCGCAGCGCTCGTGCTCTATGAGGCGCTGCGGCAAAACGGCTTTCCGCAGATGCGCTGATGCGGCGGAAAAGATGCCGTTTGCTGCGAAAAAGCAGCGCTAGAGAGAAAATAAGGCTTGCATCTCGGCAAAGCGCGTGGTAATATTGTTCTGTTCGATTTTTAATCAAGGAGGTGGACTACTCGCATGGGTAAGTACTGTGAAGTCTGCAACAAGGGTGTCATGTCCGGCAATCTGGTCAGCCACTCCAACCGTAAGACCAAGCGCGGCTGGGCGCCGAACATCCAGGGTGTGCACGTCGTCGTTGGCGGGCAACCGATGAAGATGAATGTTTGCACACGGTGCCTCCGTTCCGGCAAGGTTAGCCGCGGCAACTAAGCCAAACTTTTCTAAAAAAAGGAAATCACCTCTTTTATTCGGCATACCCGAATGAGAGAGGTTTTTCTTTTGATTTTACGAGTAACGGTCTTTCTATGACCTTTATTGCATCAAAATGAAAAGCTGCCTTCTACGATTTCGAAAGATCGTGAAAGGCAGCTGTTTCTTATCGTCAGTACTATTCGTGGATGGCTTTTTCCTGACGGAGCTTTTTGATTTTCTTACGAATCGGAATGCCAAGAGCCAGAAACATCAGACCGAACAGCAGTAGCGCGCCACCGATGGCCAGATTGCCGTAGGAGAAGTTGCCGAGCGTTTCTCCGATGTTCAGGTTCACGATGCCGATGGTGATATTGGCAAAGGCCGCGGCAAACTCCGCAAACATCAGCACGGTCCAGAGATAGTTTATCCGCTGATAATGCTTGATCTTGGAGTCGATATCCGTATAGATGTCAAACGGACCTTCGGAGGCGGGCTTTCGCAAATAGACCCCGCGCATGTAGGTAGCGACGCACTCTACGCCGTTCTCTTCTAAAAACCGCAGATAGGCAATGCTCTCCGCGTGCGTCGGCAGGTTTTCCAGCAGCTCGATCCGGTAGATGTATTGGTTGTCCGGTGTGTCCGTGAACACATAGCGGCACCAGGAATAGTCCGTA
>JAUYTF010000199.1 GCA_030695285.1 Eubacteriales bacterium
TTCTCGACGCATTCGAAAAATCCGTAACATGTTTTCCGGTCAGCTTGAATATCAGCCAACTGTCGATAGTGCCAAATAACACATTCTTTGTCAGATTCGAATGATCGCAGATCCAACGTGCTTTCGCAGCAGAAAAGTATGGCGACAACGTGAGTCCCGTTACGCTCTCGATATACTCCTTTTGTGACAGCACTTCCGGCAAATCGACAATGCCTTTTGCGCGCGAGCATTGCCAGACAATCGCGTTCGCAACGGGATGCCCGTCGGCATCCCAAAGCAAAGTCGTTTCTCTTTGATTTGTTATGGAAAGCGCAGCTACTTCATCAGCCGAAATCTGAGTCTCGGAGAGTGTTGTTCGAATGACCGACAATACATTCTGGAAAATCTCTTCAGGATCATGCTCAACCCAATCTGGTTTTGGGTGGATTTGCTTATGTGGTAGATCGACCCGGTGAACACGCTCGCATCTCTCGTTGAAGAGTATCGCTTTCGTCGCCGCTGTACTCTGATCGATCGAGATGATATAATGCGCCATGTTAACCTCCCATCAACCAGTTCAGCACTTCACTTTCTGTCGTGTCATCATAGAAGTCAAGCTCAAAACCAAGGTAGCGGTTTGCTTCATAAAGAACTGCCATGATATTTTGGTAGATACCTACACAGTGATGCACATACGGCCCTTCAACAATTTTTCTCTCGAGCAACGGCCAGTTCTTTACCTCAATCCAACCATAGGAAACAGCATTATAAGGCCCGTCAATGACTTTGGCTGTGCCAGCTAACATGGAGTAATGCCCGTTATCACCATCAAATCGCGCAATCGAAATGTCTCCGCGCTTTAGCTCCTGAGAAACAGCGCCGGGACATTGTGAAGTAAAGACAAACGGGGTTCCAATTGTTCGCTCTCCTCTGGCCAAAGACGGCGGGAAGTTACCGCAGTGTTGCAGCAGCTCCGCGTTATCATTCGTCGTGCTTCGAATCGTCCAATCTGCAAAGAATGTGGGTTCTTCTCCCAGCGCGGCCGCCTGTACCAACACAGCCGTAATTGCGCCGTGAATGTCTGTCTCACAAACAACAGGAATGCCTTCGTCCGTTAAAAGGCCGTTTGCGGCGCACGGCATGATCCCGATCTCATCCTGCAACGCATTCCAGCACTGTATCGCAATTGCGCAGCAGTCGTGTTCTTGAGCAATCTGCTGTATTGCAACTTTTAGAGCAGCCACGGTTTTTAGTTTGTCATCGTTCATCTCAACACGCATGTTCTTGCGAACATAGGTGAGGACATCTTCTATGGTTCCGGTCTCTTCTGCTTTTACCTTTTTCACGCGAGTTGAGAGATCGGGTAACGAAATCGGAAAAATCTGAATGCCGAATTTTTCAAGCAGCTCGCCCTCATTGCACATCATTGTCCAAAAATCGGCGGGTCTGGTTGAGATTTGAAGAATGCGGGTGTTGCGGAAGGTTTTCACAACATTCACAACTCCCTGAAACACGCGAATCCCTCTGGCAAATGCCTTATCATCCATACGGCAATTCGTCATGTAGTTAAACGGAATGCGAAATCTTCTTAGTACCTTTCCCGTTGCAAACAATCCGCACTGCGAGTCGGTCAGCCGGTAGCCCTCCTTGGTTGGATCTCCGTCTCGAGGGCCCCAAATCAGAACGGGAACTTTGAGCTTTTGCGCTACTTTGCAAACTAGGTCTTCTGTCCCGAAGTTGAGATGCGGAAAAAATAAACCATCCACTTTTTCGCGGCGGAACTTCTCCACAACTTTATCGACCATCTCATCGCCAATGAGCAGCCCTTCATCGTTCAGGTCCTCTATGTCAACAAAGTCTACATCCAGTTCGCGAAGCTTGTTATATAGATCGCTCTTCAAGCGGAGAGCCTCTTTTTTACTGAAGATATTTCTTCTCGTTGGTGCTACGCCAATCTTTACTTCACTCTTTTGCATACATTGTTCCCCTAACTAAACCAAGTAATTTATCCGTCTTTTCTGGTAAGGGCGACTTTTCTTTGCAGATTGCGCTGCGATTGATCCAAGACGACTGCCGCAATAATGACGATACCCTTGATGATCTGTTGCCAGAAGGATGAAATCCCCATCATAACCATACCATCCGTCAGAACGCCGATTACGAAAGCGCCGATGATTGTTCCGCCGATATTGCCCATGCCTCCCATCATCGAAGTTCCACCGAGCACGGCAGCGGCGATCGCGTTCATTTCCCATCCATCTCCGGTTGCGGGATGGGCAGCTTCCAGCTCTGCTGCAGCAAAAACGCCCGTCAACGCAGCACATGCCGCTGAGAAAATGAAGACGAAGAGTTTCGTGTTGTCGGTGTTGATTCCCGAAAGCCTTGCAGCTTTTTCATTGCCACCCGTTGCGTAAACATGCCATCCAAGAGGTGTTTTCGTAAATACATACGCACTGATGATCGCAAGCACGATCATTGTCCAAATAATCACAGGGATTCCAAGGATATTGCCTGACCCCAAGAAAGGAAATCCCGTGTTGTGGTATTCCGCTTTTCCGATCAAGCTTGGGAAGGTAGCGCCAGCATTGCTAAGTAAAGCGCAACCTCGCGCAATGTTCGCTGTACCCAGTGTTACAATAAATGCCGGCACTTTCAACTTGCTTACTGCCAGGCCATTGACCAGTCCGATCAAAGCGCCAATGAAAACAGCGATTACCACAACAAGAACGATATTCATGTAGACAACGACACCTTGCGAACGAAACACTATCCCGTTTTTGATCAGCATGCCGGCAATCATACCACTTAAACCGGCTACCGAACCTACTGACAGATCTATCCCGCCACTTACAATAACAAATGTCATGCCGATGGCTAAAATTGCATAGCGCGCAACATGTTTACTAACGCTTATGATACTATTCCAAGAAATGAATTTTGGTTCTAGAAACGCGAATACGCAAATTAAAAGAATTAAAACAATGAATGTTCGCGCCTTCAACAACAGAATGCTAAGTTCTTTATTCTTATTGGATATTTTTTTCAATTCCATATTTGTCTCCTTAACATACCTTCTGAGTCTTGAGATTAGCCTCACTGGCTTTCACTAATGTCTCGTCGCAGCAAATATCCGAGGAAAACTCGCCAGTAATTTTACCACTTGACAGGACGATAATCCTGTCCGAGATTCGAGTGATTTCACCCAACTCAGATGCAACTAAAATAATACCGCAGCCCTTGTTAGAGATCTCGTAAACCAATTTGAACACTTCTTCTTTTGCGCCAACATCGATACCACGAGTTGGTTCGTCAAGCAGAAGAATGCTTGGATTTGTTAAAATACCCTTTCCAATAACGACCTTTTGCTGGTTGCCTCCGCTGAGCGAGTAGATCGGCAACCCTTTGTCCGCAACCTTGATGCTAAGTTCTCTTATCGTCTTGTCCGCTGCTGCAGATTCTTTCCTTTTGCTCAGGTATCCAGCCTTTGCGAACTTTTTTAAACTCGCAATGGTAAGATTCTTTCCAACGCTTAGCGAGTGAATCAGGCCGGAGTCTTTTCGGTCTTCCGGAACCAAGAATAACCCTTTCCTGATCTGCTGGTTGATCTTATCAAATCGAGTCTTGGACTGTTTGATATAGATTTCGCCCTGGGCCTCTGATCGGACGCCCATCAGGCATTCCAGCAGCTCAGTTCTCCCCGCCCCCAAGAGTCCGTAAATACCTAGGATCTCCCCACGACTGAGAGAGAATGAGACATCTTCCAGTGTGTATCCACCAGCCTCGGATGGGAGACTTAAGTGTTCTACGCGCAGCACCTCTTCCCCGATCAGCTTGTCGGATTTCTCGATGCGAATGCCCTCTTGCGACTTGCCGACCATTGCCCGCACCATCCATGATACGTCAACGTTTTTAATCC
>JAUYTF010000200.1 GCA_030695285.1 Eubacteriales bacterium
GGGGGTTGTGTATTCGCGCTCGTTCAACCTGAGCCTGATCATGCTCACCATGGTTTCCGCGATGGTCATCATGCTCATCAGCTCCAACCTAACGCTCTCGCTGGGCATGGTCGGCGCGCTGTCCATCGTGCGTTTCAGAACGGCGATCAAGGACCCCATCGACACGGTCTATATGTTCTGGGCGGTGGGCGAGGGGCTTGCGCTCGGCGCGGGGTTTGTGGATGTCGGCCTCATCGGTGCGCTGGTCATCGGCGTGATCATGGTTGTCATCACCTCGTTCAAGGGCAGCAGCACCATGCCTTATCTGTTGATTCTGCATTTTGACGATCGCGCGAGCCAGCAGATCAAGGGGCTCATCCGCCAGCTGCCAAAGGCGCATATCAAGAGCAAGACCGTCCAGCATGACGGCATCGAGCTCACCATCGAGCTGCGCATCCGCGAAAGCGACACGGACTTTGTCGATAAGTTCCTGCGCGTGCCGGGCGTCTTCGACGCAACCCTCGTCGCGCACCAGGGAGACCTCATGTCGTAAGCTCATTGTTCGGGCGGATAGGATTCGCCCGCTGAAACCCTCGGTTTCTGCTTGCGAAACAAAACGCAATCAAGACAGCCGGAAGACGGATTTTACCGCCTTTCGGCTGTTTTCGCGCGGGGAAAATGGGGGATTGCGCCTTCGGGACAGACGAATGGAAAAGAACGCTGAAATCGAGGATTTATGCGTATAAAAAATCATGAGATTCACCAAAAAACGGCAGTTCTTTTCTATAATATATATACAGTTATCTAAAATTGTGGTATACTTATATGTAATAAATAAGGGGAAGTTTGAGCAGCGGCAGCATGCGCGTCACCGGCCTAAGACTTGTCAATTTCAGAAATTATCCGTCTCTCTCCCTGCGTCCGGATGCGGGCCTTTGTGTATTGACGGGTGAAAACGCGGCGGGCAAGACGAACGTGCTGGAGGCGCTCTTTTTATGCTCCTTAGGCCGCAGCCACCGCACGATTCGCGACGGCGAGATGGTGCGCGCGGGGGAACTCTTTGCCAGCGTCGCAGTGGATGTGGACACGCGCGGAGGACCAAGGCGCATCGAATGCAAGCTCTTTCCCGGCGAGCGCAAAAAGATCACCATCGACGGCGCGCCGCTCTCCCGCTCAGGCGAGCTGTTAGGCTGCCTCAACGTGGTCATGTTCGCCCCCGAAGACATCTCCCTCGTCAAGGACGGCCCCGGCGAGCGCAGGCGCTTTCTCGATATGGCGATCTCGCAGCTGCGCCCGTCTTACTATTACACCCTTCAGCAATACAACAGCGCGCTCAAGCAGCGCAATGCTCTTTTGAAAGACCCCAACGGGCTGGACTACGATGCGCTGGAGAGCTGGGATGAGCAGTTGTCCGTCCTTGGCGCTTCCATCATCTTAAACCGCATGGAGCTGGTTGACCGCCTCGCGGTGATCGCTGCGGAGCAGCACGAGACGCTCTCAGACGGTGCGGAGGCGCTCACGGCGATATATGAGCCAAACGTGTCTCCGCAAGCTTCGAGCGACCTAGCCAAGACCCTGCGGCTGGCGCTGTCGGATACCGCAGATCGGGACGCCTACCGCGGCAGCACATCGGTTGGCCCGCATCGGGACGACCTCAGCCTGCGCGTGGGCGGAACGGATGTGCGCGTCTACGGCTCTCAGGGGCAGCAGCGCACGACGGTGCTGAGCCTCAAGCTCGCACAGCTGGAGATACTCCGCGCAGAGAAGGAAGATTCACCCGTGCTGCTGCTGGATGATGTGTTCTCCGAGCTGGATCGCAATCGCCAGAAGATGCTGCTCATCGCCGCGCAGGACTGCCAGACGTTTCTTACCTGCACGCACCTCGAGGAGGTAGCAGCGGCAGGGGTCGAGCAGATGCAGGTCTATCAGGTGGCAAACCGCTGCGTGGTGGAGCGCTGAGCACAGAGAAGGAGAGAAAACAGCATGCAGCTGCACATCGGCGCGGACGTGAGCATTCCGCTGGATAAAATCCTCTTCGTGCTCAATGACAAGGGCATGATGCCGTCGACCAAAGCGTTTATCGACAAGGCACGGCGCGAGCGCAGATTTACCCCCTGCGCGGGCAAGGTAAAGTCCTATGTCGTACTGAAAGAGCGCAGCAGAATGCGCATCTTTGCCTCGCACATCGCCTCTGTTACGCTGGAGAAGCGCTGGAGAAGCGAGATTGGCAGAAAATATTTAAATGAGATCGCGGTGCTGACCATCTCCGAAGCAGAGCAAGGGTAAAAGGGAAAGAATAAGAATAGTTTTTTTGCCACTGCGTGGCGGGCTTCTCAAAAAGAGAAATAGTTTTTTAGCCGCTTCGCGGCATGGCTGAAATCAAGAAAGATTTCGCTGGCTGCAAACGCGGCGCGGCTGACAGAGAGATAGAGAGGAAGCATACTATGGAACTACCCAACAATCAGGCTTATGATGCGTCCCAGATTCAGGTGCTGGAGGGGCTGGAGGCAGTACGCCGCCGCCCCGGCATGTATATTGGCTCGACCGACGGGCGCGGATTGCATCATCTCGTCACCGAGGTGGTCGATAATTCCATCGACGAAGCACTGGCGGGCTATTGCACGCACATCGAAATCTTCATCCATCCGGACAACTCCGTGACGGTCGTGGACAACGGCCGCGGCATTCCGGTCGGCATGCACGAGAAAACGGGCAAAAACGCGCTCACCGTGTCTCTGACGATGCTGCACGCAGGCGGTAAGTTTGGCGGCGGGGGCTATAAGGTCTCCGGCGGCCTGCACGGCGTTGGCGTGAGCTGCGTCAATGCGCTGAGCGAAACGCTCCGCGCGGAGATTCACCGCGACGGGCACGCCTATGTGCAGGATTTCATCCGCGGCGAACCCATCAACGAAGTACACATTGAGCGCGACATAGAGGAAAGCGACACCGGAACGATCATCACGTTTCTGCCGGATCATACGATATTCGACGAGGTCAATTTCGTGTTTGACACCATGAGCAGCCGCTTTCGCGAGCTGGCGTTTCTCAACGCCGGTGTGCGGATCACCATCACCGACGAGCGGGAAACCCCTGTGCATGTCAAGTCCTTCTGCTATGAGGGCGGCATCGTCTCCTTCGTGCAGTACCTCAACAAAAACAAAGAGGTGCTGCACCCCAGCCCCATCTATTTCTGCGCCAAACGGATGGAGGACGGCGTGGAGACCGGCGCGGTGGAGATCGCGATGCAGTACAACGACGGCTACAACGAAAACATCTTCACATTCGCCAACAACATCAACACCATCGAGGGCGGCGCGCACCTTGTAGGTTACAAGGCGGCGCTGACCCGCGTGATCAACGACTACGCGAAGAAGTATAAAATACTCAAGGAAAACGACGCCTCGCTCTCCGGCGAGGACATCCGCGAGGGGCTCACCGCCGTGGTTTCCGTCAAGCTCACGGAGCCGCAGTTTGAAGGGCAGACCAAGACCAAGCTCGGCAATGCGGACATCCGACCGCTGGTGGACGGTGCGGTGGCAGACGGGCTGACGCGTTTTCTGGAGGAGAACCCGGGCTGCGCCAAGCTGGTCATCGAAAAATGCATCACCGCCTCTCGCGCGAGAGACGCCGCTAGAAAAGCGCGAGAGCTCACGCGCAGAAAAAGCGCGCTGGACTCCACCTCGCTGCCCGGCAAACTGGCTGACTGCCAGGAGAAGGACGCGAGCAAGTGCGAAATCTTCATCGTCGAGGGCGACAGCGCGGGCGGCAGCGCAAAGATGGGCAGAAACCGCGCGTTTCAGGCCATTCTCCCGCTGCGCGGCAAGATCCTAAACGTTGAAAAAACGCGCCTCGACAAAATCCTTGCCAACACTGAGATCCGGGCGATGATCACGGCGTTTGGCGCCGGTATGGACGGGGACTTTGACGAGACAAAGCTTCGTTATCACAAGATCATCTGTATGACGGA